>DATADI010000331.1:0-4798 GCA_036258615.1 Thermomonospora sp.
CCAGGCGCCGCAGGGCCGGACGATCGAACCGGCCGAGATCGCGAAAACCACCCCAGTCACCGGGCCGACGTATGCCCGGCGGCGGTCAGGGCGGCGATCAGGCGGCGATCAGCCAGCGGCCGTCCACCCTGCGGAGCACGAAACGCTCGGCGAGCAGTCCGCCGGGTGTCCCGCGTCCGGTCCGCCAGCGCAGGTCGGCGAACCGGACGGTGAGTCCGTCCGGACCCGGGCCTGGCCGTGCCACCGGCACGGTGACGCCGCGCAGCGCGGCCAGGTTCCGGGTCCCCAACCGGGCGCGCGCCGCCGCGAGCCCGGCGCGGCAGCCGCCCGCCTCCCCGAACGCCGACTCCTCGTACTCCGGTGTCAGCAGCGCGCAGGCCCGCACGTCCCCGGACGCCACGCCCCGCAGGTAGCGGTACAGCGCCACGCGGCCGGGCAGGCTCTCCCCGGGCGGCGCGGTCGCCGGGGACGGGTCCGACAGCCGCGGATCCCCGGACTCCCAGACCAGCGGCGGTATCGCGGGCTCGTCGGAACCGGCGAAGGCGCCGCACGCGCCCAGCGCCGGAACGGCCGACAGGACGAGCCACAGGGCGTACGGACGCACGGTGACCTCCCGGGGACGATGGCGTGGCGATACTCCCAGGCCACGGCCCCGGCGTCCACGGATTCTCAGTAGGTCAGGCCGTGTCCGAACGGCAGGCTCCGCGCCGCGACCGGCAGCCGCCCGGCGGGCTTGACCTGCCCGGACAGCACTCCGGCCAGCGCGGCGAGCGACGCCGCCCCCGAGGAGTAGGTGGCCAGCGCCGCATCGGCCCCGGCGGCGTACGCCACGTCGTAGGGCCGTCCGAGCGCCGCGACCACCACGCGCCGCGCGCCCAGCGCCCTGACCCGCGCGGCCGTGGCGGGACCGTCGTTCAGCGTGGTCAGGACGGTCACGTCGGCGGCGGCGGGCGAGGCCGCGACCCGCACGCCGCGGCGGCGCAGGGCGGTGGTGAGCGCGTCGCCGCGCGGCCCGGTGACGTGCACCGTCGTGCCCGCCTGGAGCGGGAGCGCCCCGTTCCGGTTGCGCACCAGCGTGATCGAGGTCTCCGCGACGCGGCGCGCGACCTCCCGGTGCGCCTCGGAGCCGACGATCTGCACGGCGCGTTCCGGGTCGACCTGGACGTCGCCGAACAGTCCCCGCTGGGCCTTGAGCCACAGGATCCGGGTCACCGACTCGTCCAGCCGCTTCCTCGGGATCTGGCCGGCGCGCACCGCCGCGAGCACCGCGGCGTGGGCGCGGCCGAGGTCGGGCGGCATGAGGAGCTGGTCGGCCCCGGCCAGGAACGCCCGGACCGCCGTCTGCCCCGCCGGGTACTTCTGCCGGGCCCCCGCCATGCTCAGCGAGTCGGTCACCACGACGCCCTGGAAGCCGAGCTTGTCGCGCAGCAGCCCGGTCAGCACCCGGCGGGACAGGGTGGCCGGGTCGCCCGAGCGGTCCAGTCCCGGCACCACGATGTGCGCGGTCATGACGGCGTCCACGCCCTGCTGGACGGCGGCCTGGAACGGCGGCGCGTCCAGCCGTTCCCACTCCTCCCGCGTGTGGCGGATCACCGGCAGGCCGGTGTGGCTGTCGACGTCGGTGTCGCCGTGCCCGGGGAAGTGCTTGGCGGTGGCCGCCACCCCGGCGTCCCGGTAGCCCTGGACGGCGCCGCCGAGCATCCGCGCGACCAGCCCCGGGTCGGACCCGAACGACCGGACGCCGATCACCGGGTTGGCGGGGTTGACGTTGACGTCGGCGACCGGGGCGTAGTTCTGGTTGATGCCCAGGGCGCGCAGTTCGGTGCCGGTGACCCGGGTGGCCTCGCGGGCCAGCTCCGGGCGGTCGGTGGCGCCCAGGGCCATCGCCCCGGGGAACCGGGTGAGGTAGTCGAGCCTGCTGACCAGCCCCTGTTCCTCGTCCACCGCCAGCAGCAGCGGGATCTTGGAGGTCTTCTGGAGGCTGTTGGACAGCTTGGCGGTCTGCCGCGGGGTGCGCAGGTTGCCGGGGAAGTAGATCAGGCCGCCGACGTGGTAGCGGCGGATCATCGCCCGTGCGGCGTCCGGGCTGGGGAAGGCGGGCACGAACAACTGCCCCACCTTCTGCTCCACGGTCATCTGCTCGACGAAGTCGGGGATCCAGGCGCCCTGGTCGTGCGTGGCGGGCGCGCCCCTGCCCGGCGTGGCCGCCGCCCCCTCCGGCATGTTCCTCCCGGGCCCCGCGGCCCCTCCGTCGCAGCCGGCCAGCGGCAGCAGCGCCAGGGCCGCCGCGGCCAGCGCGCGTGTGCGTGTTCGTCTCACCGGACCAGTCCCCCCGAACATGGCCGCCATGAACTTCCAGGTCATCGCCCTCGCGACGCTAACAGACCGGTGAGTGCGGCATTGTCAGGCACAGGCCCGGGTGTCCACGGAAACCGGCCAGAGGATGTCCGCTTTACTTCCTACGGTGGGGCGCATGACTGCTGACAGCATCCTGGTCGCCGGAGCCCGCGAGAACAACCTCAAGGACGTCACGCTGCGCATCCCCAAGAACCGGATCGTGGTGTTCACCGGGGTCTCGGGGTCGGGCAAGTCCTCGATCGTCTTCGACACCGTCGCCGTGGAGTCGCAACGGCAGCTCAACGAGACGTTCACCTGGTTCATCCGCAGCAGGCTGCCCAAGTACGAGAAGCCCGAGGCGGACGTCATCGACAACCTGTCGACGGCCGTCGTGGTGGACCAGAGGCCGATCGGCGGCAACTCGCGGTCCACCGTCGGCACGATGACCGACATCTACTCGGTGATCCGCGTGCTGTTCTCACGGTGCGGCGTCCCGAACGCGGGCACGTCCTCGGTGTTCTCCTTCAACGACCCCGAGGGCATGTGCCCCGACTGCGACGGGCTCGGCCGGATCGTCCGGCTCGACCTGGACAAGTTCCTCGACAGGTCCAGGTCGCTGAACGAGGGGCCGTTCCGGTTCCCGCAGTTCGGCGTGGGCAGCTTCCAGTGGCAGATCTACGCCGGGTCCGGCCGGTTCGACCTCGACAAGCCGCTCGCCGACTACACCGAGGAGGAGTGGCACCATCTCCTGCACGGCACCGGCCGCACCGAGCTGACCGTCAAGAGCGGCACCTTCACCCACGACTACGAGGGCCTGGTGGACCGGTTCTCACGCCTGTACCTCAAGCGGGACATCAGCGGCCTGGCCGACAAGACCCGCGACGCGGTGCTGGCGGTGGTCTCGGAGGTCGTCTGCCCGCTGTGCGAGGGCGCCCGGCTCAACCAGACCACCCTGGCCAGCCGGATCAACGGCCACAACATCGCCGACTACGCGGACATGGAGGTCACCGACCTGGTGGAGGTGCTCGCCGCCATCGACGACCCGGTGGGCGCGCCGATCGCCGCCGCCGCCATCGAACGGCTCCAGCGGATCATCGGGATCGGCCTCGGCTACCTCACGCTCGGCCGCGAGACCTCGACGCTGTCCGGCGGCGAGGGGCAGCGGCTCAAGACCGTCCGGCATCTCGGCAGCGCCCTGACCGGCATGACGTACATCTTCGACGAGCCCAGCGTGGGCCTGCACCCCCGTGACGTGCACCGGCTGAACGACCTGCTGGTCCAGCTCCGCGACAAGGGCAACACGGTGCTGGTGGTGGAGCACGACCCGGACGTCATCGCGGTCGCCGACCACGTCATCGACATCGGCCCCGGTGCGGGCACGCACGGCGGCGAGGTGGTGTTCCAGGGGACCGTCGAGGCGCTGGGCGAGGCCGACACCGTCACCGGCCGCGCCCTGCGGGCCGTCACCCCGGTCAAGACCGACGTCCGCTCCCCCAGCGGGTGGATCCCCATCCAGAACGCCTCGCTGCACAACCTCAAGAACGTCTCCGTGGACTTCCCGACCGGGGTCCTCACCGCCGTCACCGGCGTCGCCGGGTCGGGCAAGAGCACGCTGGTCTCCGACGTCCTCGTCGGGGAGCACCCGCAGGCCATCGTGGTGGACCAGTCGGCCATCGGCGTCTCCAGCCGGTCCACCCCCGCCTCCTACATCGGCGTGCTGGACCACCTGCGGCGGCTGTTCTCCCAGGAGAACGGCGGGAAGGCGGCGGGCGTGGAGCCGGGCCTGTTCAGCTTCAACTCCCGCGGCGCCTGCCCGGCCTGCGAGGGACGCGGGGTCATCTACACCGACCTGGCGTTCATGGACCCGATCACCACGCCGTGCGAGAAGTGCGGGGGCCGCCGGTTCGCCGAGGAGGTCCTCAAGTACACCGTGCGCGGCCGGTCCATCGCCGACGTGCTGGCCATGACCGCCGAGGAGGCGCTGGAGTTCTTCCCCGAGAAGCGCATCCACTCCCGGCTCGCGACGCTGAACGAGGTGGGCCTGGAGTACCTCACGCTGGGCCAGCCGCTCAGCACCCTGTCCGGCGGCGAGCGCCAGCGCATCAAGCTCGCCAACGAACTGCACAAGACCGGCAGCGTCTACGTGCTGGACGAGCCGACCACCGGCCTGCACCTGGCCGACGTCGGCAGGCTGGTCGCGCTGCTGGACCGGCTGGTGGACGGCGGCAACACCGTGGTCGTCATCGAGCACAACCTCGACGTGATCAAGCGCGCCGACTGGATCGTCGACCTCGGCCCCGACGGCGGCAAGCACGGCGGCGAGGTCGTCTTCACCGGCACCCCCGCCGCGCTGCTGGACGACACCCGTTCGCTCACCGCCGAGCACGTCCGGCGGTCCCTGACCTGAGGCGTCGTGAGGCGTCCTGAAGCGGACGGCCGGTGCGGCTGTGCACCCCCGAAG
>DATADI010000332.1:0-13475 GCA_036258615.1 Thermomonospora sp.
GGACGTCCAGCAGCACCAGGTGCAGGGACGTCCCGGTCCGGTGGGCGAGCCAGGCGAACATGTACAGCAGGTGGGGCCAGGTGCCGCGGGTGTGGGCGACCACGGCGTGGCCGCCCGCCAGCATCCGGGCGATGCGCCACACGTGGGTGAGGTAGATCAGCGGGATCTGGGCCCGGGGCGGCAGCGGGCCCAGCCGGCGCTTCCACCAGTTGCGCGCCTGCCGCGAGTCGATCACGCGGACGTCGCCGTCCGGTACCGGCCACAGCTCCGCGCCGCTCATCCCGTACAGCCGGTCCAGCAGCGTGCTCTTGCCCGCGCCGGGCAGGCCCGCCAGCAGCACGAGCGACCGGGCCGGGAAGCGCAACCCGGCCTCGGTGGCCGGCTCGGCCAGTACGGGGACCTCATCGCGTTCGGGGATGGGCCGATCTCCTGTCCGCTAGGGAGGGGATCATCCACGATATGCGGTCGGCGGGCGGGATCGTCCGATATCCGGGCACGCGGACACGGGCGCCGGGACCGGTGGCGGCGGGGACTCCGCCAGGCCGACTCGGCGGTGCAGGCGCCGCAGGGGGTGCGGGGCCCACCAGTTGGCCCGTCCGGCCAGCCGCATGAAGGCGGGCATGAGCACCGCGCGGATCAGGGTGGCGTCCACCAGGACCGCCAGCGCCATGCCGATGCCGAGCTGCTTGAGGAACACCACCTGCCCCGTGGCGTAGGCGGCGAACGACAGCGCCAGGATGCCCCCGGCGGCGGTGACCAGCGGCGCGCTGCGGGCGATCCCGGCGGGGACCGAGCGGGCCAGGTCGCCGGTGCGGTCGTACTCCTCCTTGATCCGCGACAGCAGGAAGATCTCGTAGTCCATGGACAGCCCGTAGGCGATGCAGAACATCAGGATCGGGATGCTGGGCTCGATCGAGCCGGTCGGGGTGAAGCCGAGCAGCCCCGACAGGTTCCCCTCCTGGAACACGAAGACCAGCACCCCGAACATCACCGACAGGCTCAGCACGTTGAGCACCGACGCCTTCAGCGGCGCCACCACGCTCCCGGTCATCAGGAACAGCACCAGGAACGTCACGGCGACGATCAGTCCCGCCACCAGCGGCAGCCGCCCGGTCACCCCGTCGCGGTAGTCGGCCAGCTCGGCGGGATAACCCCCGACCGCGACCTGGAAGGGTGCGGGCACCGACCGCACCTCCCGCACGAGCCCCACCGCGTCGGCCTCCAGCTTCGCCGACGACGGGACGACCGCCAGCCAGGTGCCCCCACCCGTGCCGGTGAACCGCGTCCCGGACGGCGCGGTGACGGGACGGCCGCCCGAGAACGAGCCCGCCGCCGAGTCGACCCGCACCACTCCCTCGATCCGCGACAGCCGCTGGGCGTACGGGCCCGCCGCCGCCGGATCGCCGGAGGCGGCCACCACCGTGACGGCGTCGGCCTCCTCCACGGTGAACCCCTCACGGACCTGGTCGTACATCTGGCGGGCCGGGGCGGACTGCGGCAGCACCCGGTCGTCGGGCAGCCCGAACCGCACGCCCAGGAACGGCGCCCCCAGCAGCAGGAGGATCGCCAGCGCCGTCCCGCCCAGCAGGACGGGGCGGCGCATCACCCGGGCCGCCGAGGCGTACCAGAAACCCGAGGTCCCGGCGGCGGGCGGCACGGTGCGGCGCTCCACCCGGCGGCCGAGCAGCATCAGCGCGGCGGGCAGCACCACCAGCGCCCCCACCACCGCCGTGAGCACCACCGCGACCCCGGCGTAGGCGAACGAGGACAGGAACGGGAACGGGAAGGCGAACAGCACCGCCAGCGACGCCGCGACCGTGGCCCCGCTGAACAGCACCGTCCGGCCCGCCGTCCGCACCGTCCGGATCACCGCCACGTCGACCTCGGCGCCCCGCCGCAGCTCCTCCCGGAACCGGAAGATCACGAACAGCCCGTAGTCGACCCCCAGGCCCAGCCCCATCACCAGCACGATGTTGGAGGCGAACGTGGAGACCTCGGTGAAGGCGACCACGCCGCGCAGCAGGGCCAGCGACCCGGCCACCGCGAACAGCCCCACGCCCAGCGTGACCAGCGCCGCCGACAGCCGCCGGTACACCCACCACAGCAGGACCAGCAGCAACGGCAGGATGATCAGCTCCGCGCGGACGAAGTCCTGCCGGGCCCGTTCCATCACCTGGCGGAAGACCTCGTCCCCGCCCCCGACCTCGACCCGCACGGCCGGGCCGGTCCCCGCGAACGTCTCGGCCAGCCTGGGCAGCACGTCGCGGCGGACGCGGTCGGCGTCGCCGGGCACCCAGGCCAGCACCAGCGCCCGCCGCGCCTCCTGGTCTCGGAGGGTGTCGGGAGCGCCGCGCGTCCAGTACGACCAGGAGTCGCCGACCCCCGGGTGGGCGGCCAGGCGGCGGGTCAGGTCGCGCCCGGCCGCCGCCACGCCCGGGTCGTCCACGGTGCCCTGGCGGGCGGTGACCAGGAGCGCGACGTTGGGGCTGCCGGTGCCGAAGCCGCGGGCCAGCGCGTCGCGCGCCCGCATGGACTCCGACCCGGGGGCCTCGAAGCGGTTGAGCGACAGCGCGTCGATCGTGCCGGCGCCGACCAGGCCGGCCAGCACCGCGACCAGGAGTCCGGCGGTCACGATCCAGCGGGGTCGGCGGGTCAGCGTCAGGCCGAGCCGGGCGAGCATGGGTCCCCCTGCTAAAATTTGCGAGTTTTCATTCGTGTTCGTGGGGTCCCGAATATACGAGCGTTCGCTCGTGTTTTGCAAGGAGGAGGAGCCGTCCATGGCGGACCAGGCCCGGCCGCGCCGCCGGCAGGCGCGCGGGGAGCGGCGGATGGCGGAGATCCTGTCCGCGGCGGCGGAGGTGTTCGCCCGCACCGGCTACGAGAACGCCACGACCAACGCCATCGCCGCCGCCGCCGGGGTCTCGCCCGGCTCGCTCTACCAGTTCTTCCCGAACAAGGAGGCCATCGCCCAGGCGCTCGCCGACCGGTTCGTGGCCGACATGCGGACGGCGCACCAGGAGGCGTTCGCGTCGGTGGACTTCGCGGCCGTGGACCTGGACGGCCTCCTCGACCGGATCGTGGACCCGATCGTGGCGTTCAACCTCGCCAACCCCGGGTTCAAGGCGCTGTTCGCCCGCCCCGACATGCCCGCCGAGCTGGCCGCCGCCGCCCGGCCGATCCAGGCGGCGCTGCTGGGACGGGTGGAGTCGATCTTCGAGGCGCGGGCGCCGGAGCTGTCGGCCGCCGAGCGCGAGCGCACCGCCGGGGTCTGCATCCGGATCTTCCAGGCGATGGTGCCCATGGTGATCGCGGCCGAGGGCGGCGAACGCGACGCCGCCCTGGCCGAGCTGAAGAAGGTGCTGCGGGGCTACCTCGCCCCGGTCATCGGCTAGCCGCTACCACCCGCGGCTGCGCCACTCCGGCAGGCTGGGGCGCTCGCGGCCGAGGGTGGAGTCCTTGCCGTGCCCCGGGTAGAACCAGGTCGCGTCCGGCAGCCGGTCGAACACCCGCTCCTGCACGTCCGTCAGCAGCTGCCGGAACAGGTCGGGGTCGCCCCAGGTGTTGCCGACCCCGCCGGGGAACAGGCTGTCGCCGGTGAACAGGTGCGGCGCGTCGGCCAGCCGCCCGCCCGCGTCGTACAGCAGGGCGATCGAGCCGGGCGTGTGGCCCCGCAGGTGGACGACCTCCAGCTCCGCCCGGCCGACCCGCACCCGGTCGCCGTGCTCGACCGGCTCCGACACCGGCTCGGGCAGGCTCTCGGCGTCGAACGGGTGCGCCACGACCGGCGCCCCGGTGGCCTTGACGACGGGGCTGAGCGCCTCCCAGTGGTCCTGGTGGCGGTGCGTGGTCACGATCCGCTCCAGCGGCCCGTCGCCGACCAGCTCCAGCAGCCGCGCGGGCTCGTTGGCCGCGTCCACCAGGAGCTGCGCGCCGGTGGCCGTGCACCGCAGCAGGTACGCGTTGTTGTCGTACGGCCCGACCGCCACCTTGGTGATCGTGAGCCCGGGGAGCTCCCGTACATCGGGCCGTCCGCCGACCTGGACATCTCCGGTGTAGCTCATGGCGTCATCCTTCCCCATCGGCGGGCGGCGCGGGCGGCGGGGGGAGTTGTGGGGGAGAGCACATCCGGTTTGCGCCAACGGTCACCGAGCGTGCAGGCCACGCGAGGTTCCCTGGCACCAGGAGGTGGTGCCGTGCTCACCAGGCCGAGGCCCGCGGCGGGGGAGCCGCGACCGGAGTCGCCCGCGGACCTGCTGCGCGCCGGCGGCCAGGACGCCCTCGTGGCCGGGGCGGTCCTGACCGTCGTGCTCGCCGGTGCCGTGGTCAACCTCGCGCTGGGCCGGGGGACCGGCCTGCCGGGGCTGCTGGTGCTGCCGGGCCTGGCGGCGACGTTCACGGCGTCGGCGGTGTACGCCGTCCGGGCCCGGCTGCTCATCCTGCGGACCCTGGGCGAGGTACGGGCCCGGATCGGCGCGCCGCTGGACCCGGGGGTGCCGTGGACCCCGGCGGGCTCCCACGGGGCGCTCGACGAACGGGCGGTGCGCCGCGAGATCCGGCGCCTGGTGGGCGCGGCCTACCGGTGCCACGGCCTGTCCCTGAACGCCCTGCTGTGGGCGGCCGTCACGGTGGTGCTGTTCGTCGTGTGGCTGCTGGCCTAGGCGCTGGTGTTCGCGGCCGTCACCGGGTCGATCCGCGGCCGGGTCGTGCGCGCCGCCGCCCCGGCCTTCGCCGGGTCGGCCGGGCGGCGCCGGTGCCAGTCGGTGACGGCCTGGTAGGCGGCCACGACCTCCAGCAGCCGGTCCTCCTCGTACGGGCCGCCGCCCAGAATGGTGCCGACCGGAACTCCCGCGGAGGTGAACCCGATCGGGAACCCGATCTCCGGCAGCCCCAGGATGTCGAACGGCACCGGCCCGGTCTGCAACACCACGTCGCAGTCCTCCAGCACCCCGTCGAGCACCTCCCTGAGCAGGTGGGCCTTGGCACGCTGCGCGGTGACCCACTCGTCCCCGGACAACATGAGCCCGCCCAGCCACGACAGGACCGAAACCCCGAAGAGCCTCAGATCCTTCTGCAGGAACGGCCGGAACGGCTCGGTGCGCTCGGCGAGGCGGGCGTCGTTGAACGCCCCCGTCAGCAACCCCCAGTCGGCCGGGTAGGCGACCTCCACAGGACGGGCCCCCGGGATCTTCTCCAGCGTCGCGAGGAACTGCCTGCGCAGCGCCAGGACCTGCGCGTTCGACGTGGCCAGGTAGTCGGCGGGCACCCCGATCCGGGTCGCGCGCCGCAGCCGGACCCGCCCGTCCCGCCGCACCGGCGTCGCCGCCCGCACCAGGTCCGGCACCCGGGGCAGCCCCAGGGTGCGGGGATCGCGGGGATCGGGCCCGGCCATCACCGCCAGCATGATCGCCGCGTCCAGGGCGTCCCGGGCCAGCGGGCCGGGGTGGTCGCGGGTGAACGACAGCGGGACGATCCCATGGATCGAGGCGCGGCCCATCGTGGGCTTGAGCCCGGTGAGGTTCTGCTGGTTGCTCGGCAGGACGATGCTGCCGCCGGTCTGCGTGCCGATCGAGGAGGCGGCCAGCCGCGCGGCGACGGCCGTGGCCGGTCCCGTGGACGACCCGCCGGGGTCCACCGACGGGTCCGCCGGGGTCCAGGCGTTCACGGTGGTGATCCGGCCGTCCGGGGTGGTCGCCCGGGTCGTGGCCAGCGGGCCCATCTGCCCCTTGCCCAGCACGATCGCCCCGGCGCCCGTCAGGCGGGCCACCACGGTGGCGTCGTGGTCGGGCACGAACCTGTCGAAGATGAACGAGTTGGCGGTGGTGCGGACCCCGGCGGTGAAGAAGTTGTCCTTGATGTTCAGCGGGATCCCCGACAGTGGCCCGCGCCCGTTACGGTCGGCCCGTTTGGCCGCCGCCATGGCCTGGTCCGCGAGCACCGTGACGTACGCCTGGTAGACGGTGTCGTAGGCGGCGATGCGGTCCAGGTAGGCGCGGGTGAGCGCGACCGAGGTGAGCTTCCGGCGGCGTAGCAGGGTGGCCGCCTCCGCCAGGGTCGCCTCCGTGGGGTCCTGCAGCGCCTCCTTGCGCACGGGGACGTCGGGCATCCGCACCGTCGGGGACCGCAGCGCCTGGGACGGGGCGGTGGGCAGCGCGGTCACGGCGGCGGTGGTCGCGGTGACGGCTCCCGAGCGGGCCAGGAACAGGCGACGGGACACCGAACGGCTCATCGGGTCCACGCCTCGGTGATCGACGGGTACTCCAGCGGAGGCGACACCTGCTGGGCCAGTTCGGGGCTCGCCGCCGGGGGCCGCCAGGTGTTCAGCGCCGCCGGGCGTCCCCCGGTGCGCTTGCCGCCGACTTTCGGACCGGCCAGAAACGTGCGCAGATACTCCATGGCCTGCTCGCGGGTCGGCGATCCGGTGCGCGGGTCGGGCGACTCCGGCAGCTGACCCAGATCCACCCCGGCCAGGGTGAGCCGGGCGGTGATCAGGGTGTCCAGTTCCTCGTCCGTCATGATCGCGAGGAAATCGGACATCCGTTTCCGGGGTATTACGCCCGTGTCGTTCGCAGGTAACGGAAGGGCCCGCCGGACGGAAACCGGCGGGCCCTCACGGCACGGAACGGTCAGGCGGCGGGCCGCTCCTCCCGGGCCAGCGTCACGGTCACCTGCCGGGTGACGCCGTTCACCGTGACGCCCAGGACGACCTTGCCCTCACGCCGGGCCGTCAGCGTGCCCGTCGCCGGGTCGAACACGGCCACGTGCCACGGACGCGCGTCATCGGCGTCACCGATGTGCACCGACGGGGACGCGGTCCAGTCGGCGCTCATCGGGTAGGCCAGCGGGAGCTCACGCCCGTGCTGCCGCAGCGTGGCCGCCACACGGCCGCCGCGCCCCGGAGCCAGCCGCTCGGGCGCCTCCACGGTCAGCTCGTCCACGTGCGGGCGGATCTCGGCGAACAGCCACCGCGCCGACGGCCGGAACGGGTCACGGCGGTCACGTTCGGCGGCCTCCCGGGACAGCGGCTCCACCCCGAACATCGTCCAGCCCGTGAAGCCCCCGTCCGCGGGCCCGGCCGCCGGGTTCTTCCCCGAGTTGCCGTTGATGAAGTGGTGCACCCCGTCCACGCGCGCGGCGTTGAACACACCCACGTGCGCGTTCACGACCGCCGCGCCCTTGCCGGTGGCCGTCCGGAACTCCGCCAGCCAGGACTCGATCAGCGCCGCCTCCTTGCGGTCCGACAGCTGGCTGTTCTTGCTCGGCAGCGGGTCACGGGACGGGTGGTGGCCGAACACCATCACCGAGCCCACCGACGCGTCCCGGCGCGCGTCGTCCAGCGCCTTCCGCAGCATCCGCAGCTGCTCGAAGGAACTGGTCCGGTACGTCCCCGTCGAGGAGTCCAGCATCACGAACCGGGTGCCCTTGTGGTCGAACGTGCGGAACGGCTCCCCGAACACCTTGCGGAACCCGGCGATGTTCCCGGGCCCGTAGATCTCGTGGTTGCCCGGCACGTAGTAGTACGGCAGCGTCCCGCCCAGCTCCTCGTCCAGCAGCTTTTTGGCCAGCGCGAAATCGGCGTCGTACCCGGTGTCCACGAAGTCCCCGTTGATCACCAGGAAGTCCGGCCTGGCGGCCCTGACCTCCCGCAGCGTCCGCCGGGCCCGTTCGACGTAGACGCTGTCGGGGTCGGACGCCACGAACTGCGCGTCCGACAGCACCGCGAACCGCCACCGGCGGCCGTCGACCGTGCCGTCCTGGATCACCAGCGGGTCCGGCGTCCGGGCGGCGGGCGGCGGCGCGTCCACCGACGGCGGCACCTTGGCCACGATGTCGTCGATCAGCACCTCGCCGGTGTACTGGCGGCTCGCCCCCGTCTCGATCGTGTAGAACCGGTTCACCCGGATCGGGTACGCCACCGAGGACGGCACCGCCATCTCGACGTACCGCCAGCCCTCCCACCGGATGTACGGGCCGTACAGCGAGTAGGACTGGTTGTTGGCGTCGGTGATCGTGAACGCCGTCCACTCGCCCTTGTTGTGCCCGTACACCCACGCGCCGAGCGCCTGCGGCTGCCCCTCCACCGGGATCGGCTGCGGCGGGTACGCGTAGGCCGTGCGCGTCGCCGTGGACTGGGTGAAGTCGTACGACAGGCGCAGGCCGGGCCCGGTGCGGCCGTCGGCGACGGGCTCGACCCTGCCGGAGCCGCGCGCCGACCCGAACCGCCAGCGGTCCCCGTCGTCGAACGTCGCGATCGTCCGCTGCTCCAGCCCCACGCTGATCGGCACCGCCGTCCGGTGCCCCTTGACCCGGATCGTCACCAGCGTCGAGCCGGACGCCTTGCGGGGCCTGACGGTGAACGTCCCGCCCTCCCCGGGTGTGATCTCCAGCAGCGAGGTGTCGTAGGTCAGCTTCGCGTCGGACGGCTCGATCGGCGCGGTGAACCCGTCCCCGTCGAACCCGACGACCCCGAACGTCCCGGTCGCGTCCTGGCCGGGGATGGTCACCCGGTCGACGGTCGCGCCGATCCTGGCCAGCGGGTCCAGCACGGTCAGCCGGACCTGCCCGCGCGCCCTGCCCCGCGACGCCACCACCGTGACGTCACCGGCCCGGCGGGCGTGGAACGTTCCGTCCCGGTCCACCGACCCCTGGGGGCCGCTCGTCCGCCAGCGCGGCGTGCCCTTCGCCGGGCCGTACGACTCGTCGTGCCCGGCCGCGACCAGCTCACGGGTCAGGCCGGGGAACACCCGGTCGGGCCGCCCGCCCCGGGTCGGTCCCACCCCGGGGGCCTGCGCGGGGTCGGCGGCGGGCTCCACCCAGAACCCGGTCAGCCGACCGCTGCCCTGGGCGAACAGCCCGATCCCGTTCGGCGTGGGCCGCTCGGCCCCGTCGGACGGCTGGTTCTCGATCCGTCCCCCCGACGCGCCGGGCTTGCGGGCCAGCATCGTGGACGACCCGCCCCCGTCGAGGTTGAGCGCGTCGTGCGCGCCCGCCTCCTTCATCAGGCCCGCGAGTTCGGCCAGCGTCACGCCACGGCTGTCCACCTGGCGTCCGTCGACCGTCATCAGGAACATCCGGCGTCCGTCGGCGGAGAACCCCACCGCCGTACGAGGATGCTCGGCGGGGTCGGTGAGCGACGGAATCTGGCCGCCCTTGATGAGGGTCTGGTTGCCGCCGACCGCGAAGGCGGCGGGCTTGGCCGACGAGCGCGGCGCGTACGACAGCGCCACCGCGTCGCCCTCCTTGAGCGTGCGGAGCAGGTCACCGCCGCTCTCCCGGCCGACGAGGACGAACCCGTTCGCCGGGATCTCCCCCGAACCCGGGGTGTCGCGGACCTCGGTCACCTTGCCGTCCACCACGACGACCTCGGCCACCCGCTGCGCCCCCTGGGCCAGCGACCGGCCACGGCTGCCCGTGCCCCACAGCGACGTGAACGCGCCGATGCCGTCCTTCTGGATGAAGTGCGCGTTGAACTGGCTCAGCCGCGTCTTACGGCCTCCCGGCAGGGTGACCTCACCCTCCAGGAGCATGTCGGCGATCTGCCCCAGGCCCTCGGCGGACACCCCCGCCGTGGTGGTCGGCCATCCGGGGGTCGCCGACTTGACCAGCTTCCCGCCGTCGACGGCGGCGCCGTTGGGCGCGCCGGTGTTGTTGATGTCGAAGAAGTCCCCGTTGACCCCGGCGATGGCCCCGGCGCGGCCCGCCTGCCGGGACAGCGGCTCGACGGCCGAGACCCGGCCGGGCGACAGGTACCCGGCGCGGACCTTCCCGCCGCCCAGGTCCACGGTGAGCAGGTCGCCGCGCAGCCAGCCGCGGCCGTCCAGGCGGTCGAACGAGGTGAGGGTGGTGCCGGGCGCGACCGGCCGCGTGCGGCGGTCGGTCTCCAGCGGTGCACCGGCGGTGCTGCCCGGTGCGGCGAGCATCAGCCGGTTGAGGTCCTGCAGGCCCGGGGCGGCCGGATCGGCCGGGGCCGGAAGCGGGGCGGGGCGGTCGGGCCCCGCCAGCGCGGGCAGCGCCGTACCGGCGACCAGGGCCCCGGTCAGGCCCAGGACGACCGCCGGCCGGGCGATGCGTCGACGTGACGACACGTGTGCGGCTCCTTGCGTGCTCGGGACGGCGTCGCCGTCCGGAAACCCGCCCCAGGCAACTCAAGCCACCGATCGCCCAGGAGGAGCGCAGGTTGCCGGTCCGCTAACCCGGTCCGAACGATCACTTGACCCCCACCGGGCACAGGAGGAACGCGCGTCCCGGTGGCGAGGGATCTTCGAACACGTGTACGGTTCAGAACACGCAAGCCGGACGCCGGGCGGGGCCGGTCACCAGACGGACTAAAACACCGGCGTCCGTGGTTAGCCTGAAGTCGACATTCTGTCACCAGGCCCTAGGGGAGCCGAGTACCACCGTGCATGACCGACTCATCGTGCGTGGAGCACGCGAGCACAATCTCAAGGACGTCTCGCTGGACCTGCCGCGGGACGCCCTGATCGTGTTCACCGGGCTGTCCGGCTCCGGCAAGTCCAGCCTCGCCTTCGACACGATCTTCGCCGAGGGCCAGCGCCGGTACGTGGAGTCCCTGTCGGCCTACGCCCGCCAGTTCCTCGGCCAGATGGACAAGCCGGACGTGGACTTCATCGAGGGCCTGTCCCCGGCGGTGTCCATCGACCAGAAGTCCACCTCCAAGAACCCCCGCTCCACCGTCGGCACCATCACCGAGGTCTACGACTACCTGCGCCTGCTGTACGCGCGGATCGGGCACCCGCACTGCCCGGAGTGCGGGCGGCCCATCAGCCGCCAGTCCCCGCAGCAGATCGTCGACCGGGTGCTGGAGCTGGAGCCCGGCACCCGCTTCCAGGTGCTGGCCCCGGTGATCCGCGGGCGCAAGGGCGAGTACCTCGAGCTGTTCCGCGAGCTGCAGTCCAAGGGCTACTCGCGGGCCCTGGTGGACGGCACGATGATCCGCCTGGACGAGCCGCCCAAGCTCAAGAAGCAGGAGAAGCACGACATCTCCGTGGTGGTGGACCGGCTGTCGGTCAAGGACAGCGCCCGCCAGCGGCTCGCCGACTCCGTCGAGACCGCCCTGGGCCTGGCGGGCGGCACCATCGTGCTCGACTTCGTGGACCTCCCCGAGGACCACGAGCACCGCACCCGGATGTACTCCGAGCACCTGTACTGCCCCTACGACGACCTGTCGTTCGACGAGCTGGAGCCCCGCTCCTTCTCGTTCAACTCCCCCTACGGCGCCTGCCCCGACTGCACCGGCCTGGGCACCCGCATGGAGGTCGACCCCGAGCTGGTCGTGCCCGACCCGGAGAAGACCCTCGGCGAGGGCGCCATCCAGCCGTGGTCCAACGGGCACGTCAGCGAGTACTTCCTGCGGCTGCTGTCGGCCCTCGGCGACGCCCTGGGCTTCGACCTGAACACCCCCTGGGAGAAGCTGCCCGCCAAGGCCCGCAAGGCGATCCTCCACGGGCACGACACCCAGGTCCACGTCAGCTACAAGAACCGCTACGGCCGCACCCGCTCGTACTACACCGCCTACGAGGGCGTGATCGGGTACATCCAGCGGCGGCACGCCGAGTCCGAGAGCGACGCCACGCGCGAGAAGTTCGAGGGCTACATGCGGGAGATCCCGTGCCCCACCTGCAAGGGCGCACGGCTCAAGCCCGTCATCCTCGCGGTCACCATGGGCGGCAGGTCGATCGCCGAGGTCGCCGCCATGCCGATCAGCGAGTGCGCCGAGTTCCTGCGGTCCCTGGAGCTGGACGACCGCGAGGCGCACATCGCCGCCCGGGTCCTCAAGGAGGTCAACGCCCGGCTCGGCTTCCTGCTGGACGTCGGCCTGGACTACCTCACCCTCGACCGCGCCTCGGCCACCCTGGCGGGCGGCGAGGCCCAGCGGATCCGGCTGGCCACCCAGATCGGCTCCGGCCTGGTCGGCGTGCTGTACGTGCTGGACGAGCCGTCCATCGGCCTGCACCAGCGCGACAACCACCGCCTGCTGGAGACCCTCATCCGGCTGCGCGACATGGGCAACACCCTCATCGTCGTCGAGCACGACGAGGACACCATCGACGCCGCCGACTGGGTGGTCGACATCGGCCCCGGCGCGGGCGAGCACGGCGGGCAGATCGTGGTCTCCGGCACCGTCTCCGACCTCAAGTCCTCGGAGAAGTCGCTGACCGGCGCGTACCTGTCCGGCCGCCGCCGGATCGCCGTCCCCGAGATCCGCCGCCCCCGCACCAGGGGCCGCGAGATCGTCGTCAGGGGCGCCCAGCAGAACAACCTCAAGAACGTCGACGTGGCGTTCCCGCTCGGGGTGTTCACCGCGGTCACCGGCGTGTCCGGGTCGGGCAAGTCCACCCTGGTCAACGACATCCTCTACAACGCGCTGGCCAAGCAGCTGCACGGCGCCCGCACCGTCCCCGGCAAGCACCGCCGCATCACCGGCATCGACCAGCTCGACAAGGTCGTGCACGTCGACCAGTCGCCGATCGGCCGCACCCCGCGGTCCAACCCGGCCACCTACACCGGCGTGTTCGACCACATCCGCAAGCTGTTCGCGGCCACCACCGAGGCCAAGGTGCGCGGCTACCAGCCCGGCCGGTTCTCCTTCAACGTCAAGGGCGGGCGCTGCGAGAACTGCGCGGGCGACGGCACCATCAAGATCGAGATGAACTTCCTGCCGGACGTCTACGTGCCGTGCGAGGTGTGCCACGGGGCCCGCTACAACCGGGAGACCCTGGAGGTCCACTACAAGGGTAAGACGATCGCCGAGGTCCTGGACATGCCGATCGAGGAGGCCACCCGCTTCTTCGAGCCGATCACCGCGATCCACCGGCACCTGGCCACCCTCAACGACGTCGGCCTCGGCTACGTGCGGCTCGGACAGCCCGCCCCGACCCTGTCCGGCGGCGAGGCCCAGCGCGTCAAGCTCGCCGCCGAGCTGCAGCGCCGCTCCACCGGCCGCACCATCTACGTCCTGGACGAGCCGACCACCGGCCTGCACTTCGAGGACATCCGCAAGCTCCTCGGCGTGCTCAACGGCCTGGTCGACAAGGGCAACACGGTCGTGGTCATCGAGCACAACCTGGACGTCATCAAGACCGCCGACTGGATCATCGACATGGGTCCCGAGGGCGGCTCGCGCGGCGGCACCCTGGTCGCCGCCGGGACGCCCGAGGACGTCGCCGCCGTCGAGGACAGCCACACCGGCCGGTTCCTGGCCAAGCTCCTCGACCGCTGACCCCCGCGATCCGTTCGCGGAGTGGTGAACCGGTCACCGGCCGCTTCCGTAGTGGTGGGTGTGAGACGAGGGGGCCGCACGCCCCGTGACAGCTACGGAGGGACACGCATGGCTCAGCAGACTCCACCGGAGACCGACGGCCCGGCGCCGCAGACCGCGCCGGGCAGCACCCGGCGCGCCGTCCTCGTGGGCGCCGGGCTGCTGGGCGTCGCCGGGGTGGCCGCGGCGTGCGGCGACG
>DATADI010000333.1:0-7193 GCA_036258615.1 Thermomonospora sp.
GCCGGCCGGGGCCGACCTCGGTGAAGCCCTCGGCGGGCGTCCCGGTGGCCCCGGCGGTCGCGCCCACCGGTCACGCGGCCTCCGGGTCCGGTGCCGTGCCCGTGACCCCACCGGCGGTCGTTCCGCCGGTCGCCGAGGTGACGGACACGACGGTGCTGCAGAAGGTGATCCGGCCCGACCACGTCGCCCACTACCTGGACGGCGGCTACGACTGGGTGGCCGGGCTGGTGCACCGGCTCGACGACGTCGGCGACCTGCGGACCCCGGCGCGGATCGTCCCGGCCCTCGGGCTGGACTACGCGGGCTCGCCGTTCTCGCCCGGCGACGAGGACGTCCACGTGATCCGCTGGGAGGTCGTCCGGCGGGGGCTGGTGCGGCCCGACCCGGCGGCGGGCGGGACGGTCCCGGCGTTCCGGATGGGGAGCCGCAGGCTGCCGCACGGCGCGGAGATGTTCCGCATCGACCGCCACGAGGACGAGACCTTCGTGGCGGTCTACGACGCCGACACCCGCGGCTGGATCCGTACCGGGGAGGCGGGCTGATGATCATCCGGGACGGGTTCCACGCGACCTGGCGGGGCCTGGAGTACGAGGCCGGGCCGGACGGCGCGGAGGTGCGGCTGTACACCGGGACGCCCGCCGAGGGCTTCACCGAGGTCGGCCCCGGCCGGCACGTGCGGGTCGTGCCCGCGCACGAGGTGGACCGGCTGTCGTACATCACCACCGTGTGCGTCTGGCAGGACGAGCCGTTCCAGGTCCTCGGCGAGCACGAGTCGTGGCTGCGGGTGGAGTACCTCGGCGACGACTCGGCGGTCCCCGAGCGGCTTGGGCTGGAGTTGTTCGACCGGGGCGTGTACCAGGCGTGGGCGCCGCGCTCGGCGGTCCGGGATCTGCGGGAGGAACGGGTCTGAGGGCCGGTTCGGGGGGAAGCATCCCGGCATGACCCTCCCCGACCAGCCGTCCGTGCTGACCCCCAGCCAGGCGCGGGCGCTGTTCCGCACCGGCGCCCACATCCCGACGACCAGCGGCTGGTGCCGTGGGTACGCGCAGGCCAACCTGCTGGCGGTGCCCCGCGACCTGGCCTTCGACGCGCTGCTGTTCGCGCGGCGCAACCCCGCCGCGTGCCCCGTGCTGGAGGTCACCGACCCCGGCGACCCGTGTCCCCGGGAGGTGGCCCCGGCGGCGGACCTGCGCACCGACCTGCCCGCCTACCGGATCTACGAGCACGGCGCGCTGGTCGCCGAGGTCGGCGACGCGACCGCGTACTGGCGTGACGACCTGGTGGCCCTGCTGATCGGGTGCAGCTTCAGCTTCGAGGCGGCGCTGGCGGCGGCCGGGGTCCCGGTGCGGCACGTGGAGCAGGGCCGCACCGTGCCGATGTTCGTGACCGACCGGCCCTGCGCGCCCGCCGGGCGGCTGGCGGGGCCGCTGGTGGTGTCGATGCGGCCGGTGCCCGCGCCGCTGGTGGACACCGCGGTCGAGGTCAGCGCCCGGTACCCGGCCCACCACGGCCCGCCGGTGCACGTGGGCGACCCGGCGGCCCTGGGCATCGCCGACCTCGGCAGGCCCGACTTCGGCGACCCGGTGGAGGCCGGGCCGCAGGACGTGCCGGTGTTCTGGGCGTGCGGGGTGACGCCCCAGGCGGTGATCATGGCCAGCGCGCCGGAGTTCGCCATCACCCACTCCCCCGGCCGCATGTTCATCACCGACCGCGCCGACCAGCCGCACTGACCGGCCGGGCGGTTGAATGGAGGCATGGCGGTCATCGACATCAACGCCGACCTCGGCGAGGGCTTCGGAATGTGGACGCTCGGCGACGACGCGGCCCTGCTGGGCATCGTCACCAGCGCCAACGTGGCGTGCGGGTTCCATGCGGGCGATCCGCTGATCATGCGGCGGGTGTGCGAGGACGCGGTCGCCCGGGGCGTCACGGTGGGCGCGCAGGTGTCGTACCGGGACCTGGCCGGGTTCGGGCGGCGCGAGATGGACGTGGCGCCCGAGGAGTTGTCCGCCGAGGTGCTGTACCAGATCGCCGCGCTCGACGGGATCGCGCGGACGGCCGGGGGCCGCGTCGCGTACGTCAAACCGCACGGCGCGCTGTACAACCGGATCGCCCGTGACCCGGTGCAGGCCCGTGCCGTGGTGGAGGCCGTCGAGGCGTACGACCCGTCCCTTCCGCTGCTCACGCTGCCACGGTCGGCGGTGCACGAGGTCGCCGGGAGGCTGACGGTGGTCGCCGAGTGCTACGCCGACCGCGCGTACACGCCGGAAGGTGCGCTGGTGTCGCGGCGGCTGCCGGGCGCGGTGCTCCACGACGCCGCCACGGTCGCCGAACGTGCGGTGCGGATGGCGGTGGACGGCGTCGTCACCGCCGTGGACGGCACGGACGTGCCCGTGGCGGCCCGGTCGATCTGCGTCCACGGCGACACCCCCGGCGCGGTCGGGCTGGCCACCGCCGTCCGGGACGCCCTGACGGCGGCGGGCGTGGACGTACGGCCGTTCGCCTCGCCATCCTGAGCGGATGGTCATGCGGATACGGCGGGCGGGCGACACGGCGCTGCTCGTGGAGGTCGAGTCGCCGCACCGGCTGCACGCGGCGGTCCGCGCGGCGGGCGTGCCGGGGGTCGTGGAGGTCGTGCCCGGTGAGCGGACGGTGCTGATCGTGACCGACCCCGAGCGCTGCGACCTGGAACGGCTGGCCTCCCGGCTGCCCACACTCGACCTGCCGGAGACGGCCGAGTCCGCGCGTCCGCCGGTCGAGATCCCCGTGGTGTACGACGGCGCGGACGTCGGTGAGGTCGCCGAGCTGACCGGACTGCCCCCGCAGGAGGTGGTACGGCGGCACGCCGCGGGCTCGTACGTGGTGGCCTACCTGGGGTTCTCGCCGGGGTTCGGGTACCTGACGGGGCTGGATCCGGCGCTGCACGTGCCGCGCCGCGCGACGCCGCGCACGTCGGTGCCCGCCGGGTCGGTGGCGATCGCGGGTCCCTACGCGGCGGTGTACCCGTCGGCGTCCCCCGGCGGCTGGCGGCTGCTGGGGCGGACGGAGGCGGTGCTGTGGGACGTCGACCGGGACCCGCCCGCGTTGCTGGAGCCGGGCACCCGGGTCCGGTTCGTGCCGGTGGAGGGCCGATGATCGAGGTGCTGCGGCCCGGACCGCTGGCGACGGTGCAGGACCTCGGCCGCCCGGGGCTCGCGCACCTGGGCGTCCCCGGCTCCGGTGCCGCCGACCGGCGGAGCCTGCGCCTGGCCAACCGGCTCGTCGGCAACCCGGAGGACGCGGCGGGCCTGGAGCTGACGTTCGGCGGCGCGGCGCTGCGGTTCCACGAGGCCGCCTGGGTGGCGGTCACCGGGGCGCCCGCGCCGCTCACCGTGGACGGGAGGCCGTGCGGCCTGAACGCCCCGTGCCGGGTCCCTGCGGGGGCCTTGGTGGAGTTCGGGATCCCGCTGGAGGGCGCCCGGACCTACCTGGCGGTACGGGGCGGGGTGGACGTCCCGCCGGTGCTGGGCAGCCGCTCCACCGACCTGCTGTCCGGGCTGGGCCCCGCGCCGCTCGCGGCGGGCGACCGGCTGCCCGTCGCCCCGTACGAGAACGGGCCCCCGATGGTGGTCGACCAGGCGCCGGTGCCGCCGCTGCCCCTGCTGCCGACGCTGCGGGTGCTGCCGGGGCCCCGCGACGACTGGTTCGCGCCGGGGGCGTTCGCGGCGCTGACCAGCGGAGCGTGGGAGGTCACCGCCGACAGCAACCGGGTCGGGGTGCGCCTGGCGGGCCGGCCGATCGAACGCGCCCGGCAGGGCGAACTGCCCAGCGAGGGCATGGTGACGGGCGCGATCCAGGTGCCGCCGGACGGGATGCCGATCGTCTTCCTGGCCGACCACCCCACCACCGGGGGCTACCCGGTCATCGCGGTGGTGGCGGCGGCCGACATCCCCCTGGCGGCCCAGCTGAAACCGGGACAGCGTGTCATTCTGGGGGGGCGACCCCCAGACCCCCCGCTAAGCGCGTCGAATGACCTCCACTGAGCTCAGAGGAGGGTGCGGATTCTGGTTTTCTCGTTCGTCAGCTGGTCGGTGGGGACGTCTCTCCAGAGGGTCATGGTCATGCCGTTCTTGGGCTCCCAGACTCCGGCGACGCGGCCCTCGTGGAGGACGACCGGCGAGATCCAGCCCGCGGTGCGGCTGACCTCGGAGCGGCGGTCGGGTGGGATGAGGTACTCGGCGTTGGTGCCCGCGCCGAGGACGTACTGGTCGAAGCCGCCGAGGAGGCGGACGCCGGTGGCGGGGGCGGTGTCCAGCAGTTCGTCCAGGTGTTCGGCGAGCACGAAGGTGCGGGTGCCGTCTACCTCGATCTCGGTCAGTTCCTCCGTCATCAGGGCGAACCATGACTTCAGGTCGCCGCGGCGGTGGGTCTTGCGCATCAGCCAGGCGTCGAACGCGTCCATGGTCGCCGGGCCGTGGGCGCCGAAGTAGGCGCGGAGCACCGTGCGGGCGGCGTCCTCGACCGGTGGCGGGTCCTGCCAGCCGGGGATGTGCGCGGCGGGGGAACGGAAGGTGACCTTGGTGCCCTGGGAGGGGCCGAAGCAGAGGATGCCCCACCAGGCGAGGGGTTTGAGGAGCGAGCCCCAGCTGGAGCCGAGGGCCTCGGCGAGGTGTCCGGAGCGGGTGCGTTCGACGATCTCGGCGGTCAGTTCCTCGCGGGTCAGGCTCGCGCCGCCCGACAGGGCCTCGGTAGCGGCCGTCGCCATGGCCTCCAGCTCGGCGGGGCTCATGCCGGCCGCCTTCTGCCAGCTGCCCTTCTCCCAGGTGCGGACGGTGGCGCACAGCGCGAGGTAGGCGGGGGCCTCGTCGGCGGGGAGCAGGTGGAGGGTGCCGCGCATGGCCCACGTCCTCACCAGCGTCCGGTCGTCCCAGAGGGCGCGGGCGGTGGCGCCGGGGTCGGGGGCGGCCCGGCGGAGGGCCACGGCCAGTTCGGCGGCGGAGGCGACCTGCGCCTGCACTCCGGCGAGCCGCCGTGCGACGTCGACCGCCGTCCCGGTGCCGGGCGTGTCGAGGAACTGCCGGCGCATCCGCCAGGCCAGCGCCTGGCTCCAGGTGGAGGTCTTCATCCCCCGATTATCCAGGGGTGACGGCTAGGGGCGGCGCGGCTGCAGTTCGGTGTAGGCGGCGCGGACGTCCTCGGCGGTCAGCACGGTGAGGTCCCCGGCGGTCGCGGCGGCCCCCAGCCGGGCGGCCCGCACCGCGCGGGAGGCGCACGCCTTCTCGTACAGCGAGCGGGCGAACCGGCCGTTGCCCAGCTCGTCGATCCAGCCGTGCCCGCAGACCCGCTGGAAGATCAGCGCGAGGTCGTCCAGGGCGGCGTCGTCCCAGCGGTCCCCGCTCTGCTCGGCGATCATCTGGGAGATCTCCAGCAGCTCGTCGGGCCCGTAGGAGGGGAACCGCACCCGCACGTCGAACCGGGAGGCCAGGCCCGGGTTGGAGCGCAGGAAGCGGTCCATGTCGGCCTCGTAGCCCGCCAGCACCGCCACGAACCGCTCCCGGTCGTCCTCGGCGCGTTTGAGGAGGGTCTGCACCGCCTCGGCGCCGAACGCGTCGCCGCCGCTGTAGCCGGGATTGTCCAGCGCGTACGCCTCGTCGATGAACAGCACCCCGCCGAGCGCGGAGTCGATCACCCGGTTGGTCTTGATCGCGGTGGCGCCCAGGTGTTCGCCGACCAGGTCCACGCGGTGCGCCTCGACCACCGACGGGCGGGCCAGCAGCCCCAGCGCGGCGAACACGCCGCCCAGCACCCGGGCGACGGTGGTCTTGCCGGTGCCGGGCGGGCCGACGAACACGAAGTGCCGCATGGGCGGGCGGGTCGGCAGGCCCTGCTCCTCGCGCATCGTGGCGACCTGCAGCTGCGCGGCGATCTCGCGGACCTGCCGTTTCACCGGCTCCAGCCCGATCATCGCGTCCAGGGACCCCAGCGCCTCCTCCAGGGTGGGGGTCTCGGCGTAGCCCCGGTACCGTTCGGTGACCTCGGCGAACGCGGTCTCGACGTCCTCGGCGCGGACCGTGACGAGTTCCTCGGCGGTCGGCTGCCGTCCCGACCAGGCCCCCGAGCCCACCACCCGCACGTCGCGGGCCCGCGCCGCCGCCTCGGTCAGCGACCGCACGAACCGGCCGTTGCCCAGCTCGTCGATGATGCCCCGGCGGCAGACGTCCTCGAAGCGGGCACGCAACCGCCGGGCCGCCTCCTCCTCCAGCCGGTCGTCGCGCAGCCCGGTGTGGTACTCGGCGATCCGCAGCAGCTCGGCGGGCGTGTAGGAGGGGAACCGGACCCGGGTGCCGAACCGGGAGGCCAGCCCGGGGTTGGAGTCGAGGAACTCCTCCATCTGCGCCTCGTAGCCCGCCAGGATGATCACCAGGTTGTCCCGGTCGTCCTCGGCGCGCTTGAGGAGGGCCTGCACCGCCTCGTCGCCGAACCGGTCGGGCTGCCCGTCGGCGGCGTTGACCAGGCTGTAGGCCTCGTCGATGAACAGCACCCCGCCGAGCGCGGAGTCCACCAGCCGGTTGGTCTTGATCGCGGTGGCGCCGAGGTGCTCGCCGACCAGGTCGGCCCGGTGCGCCTCGACGACCCCGGCGCGGGGCAGCAGCCCGAAGGCGTAGAAGATCCCCGCCAGGGCGCGCGCCACGGTGGTCTTGCCGGTGCCGGAGGGCCCGACGAACACGAAGTGCCGCATGGGCTTCTCGGTGGGCACCCCGGCCGCCGCGCGCAGGTGCGCGGCCTCGATGGACGCCGCGATCGAGCGGACCTGCCGTTTCACCGGCTCCAGCCCGATCATGGCCTCCAGTTCGGCCAGCGCCTCCCCCACCGAGATCCCGGGGGCCTCCTCGGCGGTCCCGTACGCGGGCGGGGCGGTCTGGGCGGCGGCGCGCTGCTCGTAGGCGGCCTGGGTCGCCGAGGGCACCCCGGCCGCGTCGTCGTCGGGTTCGGACGGCGCGGACGGCGCGGACGGCTCGGGCGCGGCGGGCTTGCGGCGCGCGGCGTCCTGCTCCTGCACCCAGCCGGTGTCGTACGCCTCGGCGGGCACGGCGCGGCGCGACTGGTCCCAGCGGTAGGCCAGGACGGCGAGCGCGGCCAGCCACGCGGGAGCCACGTGCAGGGCCGACAGCGGCCGGGCGGTCGCGGCGGCCACCACCCCGGCCCACGCCAGC
>DATADI010000334.1:0-5583 GCA_036258615.1 Thermomonospora sp.
TCCAGGAGTGGGCGGTGGGTCGGCAGGAGGGGCGGGCTGGGCCAGGGGGCTGGTGTTGGTGCGTCGTGAGGAGGTGGCTGTGGACGAGTCGGTCGGTGTGTGGCAGGAGCGGCTGCGGGCCGTGCGAGAGGAGATGGGGGCCCTGGTCAGGGCGATCCCGGGGCCGGTCGCCGAGCTGGTGGTGCGGGTCGGGGACTGCTCGCTGGAGGTCACCTGGGATCGGGCCGCAGGGGACGGGCGGGTTCCGGGAGACGAGGGCGGTGGCGGGGCCGGGGGCGGGCCGGTCGGTGGTGAGGGGTGCGGGGACGGGGGGCCGGGGGGCGGTGGGTCCCGTGAGGACGGGGTGCGGGTGTGCCGGGCTCCGGTCGTCGGGACGTTCTATGTGGCCCCGGCGCCCGGGGAGCCGCCGTACGTGCGGGTCGGCGACCACGTCGAGGCGGGGCAGACGGTGGGGGTCGTCGAGGCCATGAAGCTGATGAACGAGGTGCCCGCCGAGTGTTCGGGCGAGGTCGTGGGGATGGCGCCCGACGGCAGCGCCGTGGAGTTCGGGCAGGAACTGGTCCGGATCCGCCCTGGGCCCGGGTGAACGGAGACGCGGATGTTCGAGAAGATCCTCATCGCCGGGCGCGGGGAGATCGCGCTGCGGGTCGCGCGGACCTGCCGGGAGATGGGCGTCCGTACGGTCGTCGTCCACTCCACGGCCGACCGGTGCGGCGCGGCGGCCCGGTACGCCGACGAGACGGTCCAGATCGGGCCGCCGCAACCCCGGCGCAGCTACATGTACGCGCCCGCGCTCATCGAGGCCGCGCTGCGGACCTCCGCCGAGGCCATCCACCCCGGTTACGGCTTCCTGTCGGAGGACCCCGACTTCGCGCGGATCTGCGCCGAGCACGGGCTCACCCTCATCGGGCCCCCGCCGGAGGTCATGGAGGTCATCGGCGACAAGGCGCGGACGCGCGCGCGGCTGGCCGACGCCGGGCTGCCCGTCCTGCCGGGCAGCACGGGCCCGGTCGCCTCCCTCGCCGAGGCGGAGGAGGTCGCCGCCGCCGTCGGCTACCCGGTGATCGTCAAGGCGGTGGCGGGGGGCGGCGGACGCGGGATCGCGGTGGCCACCGACCGCCGGGAGCTGCGCCGCGTCCACCGCGAGACCACCGCCGCCGCGCGGGCGATGTTCGGCAACGGCGACGTCTACCTGGAGCGCTACCTGCCCAGGGCCCGGCATGTGGAGGTGCAGGTGCTCGCCGACGGGCACGGCACCGTCCTGCACCTGGGCGAACGCGACTGCTCGACGCAACGCCGCAGGCAGAAGCTGATCGAGGAGGCGCCGTCCCCCGCGCTGCCCCCGGGCACCCGCGACCGGCTGGCCGAGTACGCCGTCACCGCGGCGCGCACGCTCGGGCACACCGGCCTCGGCACCGTGGAGTTCCTGGTCGACGAGGCGGGCGAGCCGACGTTCATGGAGGTCAACGGGCGTATCCAGGTGGAGCATCCGGTCACCGAGATGGTCACCGGGCTGGACCTGGTCCGCGAGCAGATCCGGGTCGCCGCCGGTCACCGGCTCGCGCTCGCCCAGCGGGAGGTCCGCGTCACCGGCTGGGCGATCGAGTGCCGGATCAACGCCGAGGACCCGGACGCCGGCTGGCGGCCCGCACCCGGGCTGCTGGAGGTCTTCCGGCCGCCCGGCGGGCCCGGCGTGCGGGTGGACACCGGGTTCGTCCAGGGCGACCTCGTCCCGCCGTACTACGACCCGCTGGTCGCCAAGCTGGTGGTGTGGGCGCCGTCCCGCCGCGAGGCGATCGACCGGGCCCGCCGGGCGCTCGGCGAGTTCGAGCTGTCCGGCCCGGGAGTGGCGACGACCATTCCGCTGCTGTGCCGGCTGCTCGCCCATCCGGACTTCACCGAGGCCCGGCACCACACCGCTTTCGTGGACGAGTTCACCGCTGCTCCACCGCGCGACGGGCCCGCTCCCCCGGACGATGGAGAGACATTTTCATCAGCCCGGCGGGAGACCAATCAATGAGCACCGATTAGCGTATATCGCAAGGCTTTCACCGCAAATGCGCGAGGAGGTCCCCGATGGCCGTTCAGCCCTTCACCGACGCCGATGTGCGGCAGGTCCTCCAGGCGGTCGGGGTACCGGCCGACGACCCCGGCCGCACGTTCGCCGAGCTGGAGGCCGACTCGCTGGCCCTGATGGAGATGGCCACCCGGATCCAGCGCAGCCACGGCGTCGACGTCGAGGCCCTCCTCACCCCGGACCAGACCCCGGCCACGCTGAAGGACCTGGTCAACGACCTTCTCTCCGCATCCTGACCGCACCCGACCCGAGGGGCCCGACATGGTGGGACACACCGACAACGCCATCGAGATCGACGCGCCCGTCGAGTACGTCTGGGCGCGGACCAACGACGTGCGGTCCTGGCCGGACCTGTTCACCGAGTACGCCCGGATCGACGTTCTCGACGAGCGGGACGACGCCGTCACCTTCCGCCTCACCATGCATCCCGACGAGAACGGAAAGGCGTGGTCGTGGGTCTCCGAACGCCGCTGGGACCGGGCCACCCGCACCGTCCGGGCCCGCCGCATCGAAACCGGCCCCTTCGAGTTCATGGACATTCTCTGGACGTACCAGGAACTCGCCCCGGACCGTACCAGAATGCGCTGGGTCCAGCATTTCCGGATGAAGCCGGAGGCCCCCGTCGACGACGCCGCGATGACCGACCACATCAACCGCGCCACCGTCGAGCAGATGACGGTCATCAAGGAACGGCTCGAAAAGCGCCGCAGCACCGTACGGCGGGCGGCGGAGGTGCGGCCCCACACCCGGCGCGGCGGCGACCTGCGCCCCCTGCTGAACCCGTGGTCGGTCGGATCGGCGTTCGGGATGAACGGGCTGGCGAGACTGCACCCCGGCGACCACGTCAACGAGCACTACCACCCGCACTCGGAGGAGTACCTCACCGTCATCTCCGGGCGGGTCCGCCTGGACCTGAACGGACGGCCGGTCGACCTCGGCCCCGAGGAGGCGGTGCTCGTGCCCCGCAACCTCCGGCACCGGCTCACCAATCCCGGCACCCGTGACGCGGTGTTCCTCTACCACCTGTGCCCGCTGCCCCCCGCGTGGGAGGAAGCCCACATCGACACCGAGACGACCACGGAGTCGCCATGAGACGTACGGTCGTCACCGGGATCGGCGTGGTGGCGCCGGGCGGACGCGACCGCGAGGAGTTCTGGCGGCGGATCGTCTCGGGCCGCCCCGCGGTCGCCCGGATCCGTGCCTTCGACCCGGCGCCGTTCCGCTCCCAGGTCGCGGCCGAGTGCGACTTCGACCCGGCGGCGTACGGGCTCACCCCCCGCGAGGTGCGGCGCAACGACCGGTTCGCGCAGCTCGCCATCGCCGCGGCCGACGAGGCGTTCGCCGACGGGGGGCTCGACCCGGCCGCCGTCCGCCCCGAGCGCACGGGCGTGTCCCTGGGCTCGGCGACCGGCGCGGCGTACACGCTGGAGCGCGAGTACGTCGTCGCCAGCGACGGCGGCCGGGACTGGGTCGTGGACGCGCGTCACCTGATGCCGTTCCTGCACCGGGCGCTGATCCCGTCCAGCGCCGCCGCCGAGCTGGCCGTCCGGTTCGGCGCGCAGGGCCCGGCGGCGATGGTCTCCACCGGCTGCACGGCGGGCATCGACGCGGTCGGGCACGCGTACCGGCTCATCACCGACGACGAGGCCGACGTCATGCTGGCGGGGGCCGCCGAGGCCCCCGTGACCCCGTTCTCGGTCGCCGCGTTCGACGCCATCCGCGCGACCACCCCCGTCAACGACGACCCCGAACGCGCCTGCCGCCCGTTCGACGCCGGCCGGCAGGGCTTCGTGCTCGGCGAGGGCGCGGCGTTCCTGCTGCTGGAGGAGCTGGAGCACGCCCGGCGCCGGGACGCGCGGGTGTACTGCGAGCTGACCGGGTACGCCGCGCGCGCCAACGGCTTCCACATGACGGGCCTGCGGCCGGACGGCGTCGAGCTGGGCGAGGCGATCGTCGACGCGCTGGCGCAGGCGCGGCTGCCCGGCGAGGCGCTCGGGTACGTCAGCGCGCACGGCTCGGGCACCCGTCAGAACGACCGGCACGAGACCGCCGCGTACAAGCGGGCGCTCGGTGCCGCCGCGTACCGGGTGCCGATCAGCTCGATCAAGGCGGTGGTGGGGCACTCGCTCGGCGCGATCGGTGCGATCGAGGCGGCGGCGTGCGCGCTGGCGATCGACCGCGGCGCCGTCCCGCCGACGGCCAACCTGGAGACCCCCGACCCGGAGTGCGACCTCGACTACGTCCCCCGGCACGCCCGGGAGGCGACCGTCGGCCACGCGCTGTGCTGCGGCAGCGGGTTCGGGGGCTTCCAGTCGGCACTGGTGCTGTCGCGTCCGGCCCGGTCCCGGGCGGTCGCCGCATGACGCCCGGCCGCCCGGTGATCACGGGGATCGGCGTCGTCGCGCCCACCGGCGTCGGCGTCGCCGAGCACTGGGCGGCCTCGCTGGCGGGCCGCTGCGGGCTGCGGCCGATCACCGTGTTCGACGTCTCGGGGTACGCCACCCGGGTCGCCGGGCAGGTCCCGGACCTCGACATGGACGAGTACGTGCCGCGCCGGCTGCGGGTGCAGACCGACCGGTGGACGTGGCTGGCGTTCGCGGCGACCCGGCTGGCCTTCGCCGACGCCCGCCTCGACCCGGCCCGGCACGACCCGTACGACCTGGCCGTCGTCACCGCGAGCGGGTCGGGGGGCAACGAGTTCGGGCAACGGGAGGTGCAGGCGCTGTACGCGGCGGGCCCCCGGGCGGTGTCGGCGTACCAGTCGATCGCCGCGTTCTACGCGGCCAGCGCGGGGCAGCTGTCGATCCTGCACCAGCTCAAGGGCCCCTGCGGCGTCGTCATGACCGACGCGGCCGGCGGGATCGACGCCGCCGCCCAGGGCTGCCGCCTGATCCGCCGCGGTACGCCCGCGGTGCTGGTCGGCGGCACCGAGGCCCCGCTCGCCCCCTACTTCCTGGCCGCCCAGACCGGACGCGCGCGGATCAGCACCGACCCCGACCCCCGCACCGCCTACCGCCCGTTCGACCGCCGGGCCCGCGGCGAGGTCCTCGGCGAGGGCGGCGCGATGCTCCTCCTGGAAGACCCGGCGCACGCCCGCGCCCGCGGCTCCCCGGAGCCGTACGCCGAGATCGCCGGGACGTCCGCCACCCACGACGCCCACCGTCCCCCCGGCCCGCCCCGCGACCACCGGCAACTGGCCCGCGCCATCCGCGAGGCCATCACCCGCGCCGGCCGCACCCCCGCCGACATCGACGTCGTCTTCGCCGACGGGGTGGGCGACCCCCGCCTGGACGCCCTGGAGGCGCACGCCCTCCACGAGGTCTTCGCCGACACGATCGCCACCCTCCCGGTCACCGTCCCGAAGACCATGACCGGCCGCCTGTGCTCCGGCGGCGCGGCCCTCGACCTCGCCTGGGCGGCCCTGGCCCTCCGCCACCGCACCATCCCGCCCACCCTCCACACCGACCCCGCCTGCAGCGACCACGGCCTCGACCTCGTCACCCGCC
>DATADI010000335.1:0-2621 GCA_036258615.1 Thermomonospora sp.
GCCGGGGCCGAGGCGGCCGGTGACCGCTGGGGCGTCGCCGTGGCCCTGACCGTCCGGGCCTGGAACGCCCTGGCGCGCGGCGACACGGCGGTGGCCCGCGACGACGCCGAGCGCAGCATGGAGCTGTTCGAGGAGCTGGGCGACGCGTGGGGCCGGTTGCAGGCCATGGACAACCTCGCGTCCCTCGCCGAGCTGACCGGCGACCTGGCGCGCGGGCGGCGGCTGCGCGGCACGGCCGTGGACCTCGCCGAGGAGCTGGAGCTGTCCTGCGACCTGCCGTTCCTGCTGTGCGGGCTGGGGCAGAGCGCCCTGCTGGCCGGAGACCACGAACGTTCCGCCGAGCTGTACGAACGGGCCCGGCGGATGGCGGTGGCGCAGTCGATCCGGCTGGGGCAGATCGTCGCCGAGATCGGGCTGGGCCGGGCGGCGCGCCGCCGGGGCGACCTGGACGCCGCCGAGACCCTGCTGCGCGGCGTCCTCGACTGGCACCGCGGCCGGGGCTACGAGCCCGGCACCGCCGCGCTGATCTGGGTGGAGCTGGGGTTCGCCGCCGAGCAGCGCGGTGACGCACGGGCGGCGCTGGACCTGCACACCGAGGGGTACGAGGCGGCCGTGACCTCCGGGGACTCCCGCACCTCGGCCCTCGCCCTGGAGGGCCTGGCGGGCGCGTACGCCCTGGCCGGCGACCACGTCCGCGCGGCCAGGCTGCTGGGCGCGGCGGCGACCGTGCGGGAGAAGGCGGGCACGCCCCTGGCCCCGGCCGAGCGCCCGGACGTCGAACGCGCCGCCGACCGGGCCCGCGCCGCGCTCGGCGAGCAGGCGTACCTGGCCGAACACGGCCACGGCGCGTCCCTGCCGCCGGCGGACATACTGGAGGGGTGAGCGGCAGGGTCTGGTACGTGGCGTACGGGTCCAACCTGGCGAGCGAACGGTTCGGGTGTTACCTGCGCGGCGGGCGGCCCACGGGCGGGGCGCGCCACTACACGGGCTGCCGTGACGCCGCGCCGCCCCTCGCCGAGCGGACACTGACCCTGTCCGGCGGGATCTACTTCGCGTTGACGTCGCTGACCTGGGGCGGGGGCATGGCGTTCTACGACCCCGAGCTGCCCTCGCGGACCGCCGCCCGCGCCTACCTGCTCACCCCCGGCCAGTTCGCCGACGTGGTGTCCCAGGAGATGCGCCGTGACGTGGGCGTGGACCTGGACCTGTCGGAGGCGGCCGAGACCGGGCGGCAGCGGATCGGCCCCGGCCGGTACGAGACGATCGTGAAGGTGGGGGAGTCCGGCGGGCATCCCATGCTGACCTTCACCGCGCCGCACGGCGCGCACGCCGCCGAGCTGAACGCCCCGTCCGCGCCGTACCTGACGATGCTGGGCCGGGGGCTGCGCGAGTCCCACGGCTGGACGGCGGGCCGCGCGGCGTCCTACCTGGCCGCCTGCCCGGGGGCCCGCCAGGGCTGGACGCCGTCGGCCGTGCGGGCCCTGCTGGACGGCGGTCAGCGGCGCGGGTAGCGCATCAGCAGGGACGCGTGGACGTCCTCCTCACCGACGACGGCGTACCCGTGCGGGACGTCCGACCGCCAGGACACGTACCGGCCCGGACCCGCGACCAGCGGCGCCGACAGGGGCCCCGCGCGCAGCGTCCCGGTGAAGACGGTGAGGTGCTCGGTGACGCCCGGCGGATGCGCCGGTGAGGTCTGCGAGGAGCCCGCCGGGAACCGCAGCCGGTACAGCTCGTAGGTCACCGCCTCGTCCTCGAAGACCTGCAGCAGCGTGGCCCGTACGGCGTCGCCGCGTACGACGGGCGCGTCCCCGGACGGCGGCGCGAGGATCGCCGCCAGCGGGACGTCGAGTTGCGCGGTGACCGCCCACAGGGTCTCCAGGGTGGCGTTGCGGGTGCCGCCCTCCAGGCCCGACAGGGTCGCCTTGCCGACGCCCGCGCGGCGCGCCAGCTCCGACAGCGACAGCCCGCGCGCCTCCCGCAGGTCCCGCAGCCTGCGCCCGACGGCCGACAGCTCGGCGGCGCCGCCGTCCAGCGCCGTCCGGTTTGTCCCGCTCGTTTCCATGCCGCTATCGTTCCGCAGACGGTCCGTTCCATGTACGGAACGGGGGAGGGCGGGGCCATGGGTGGACGGACGCAGCCGGTGCTGGCCGGGGTCGTCACCGCGCTGGTGGGGTTCGCCAGTTCCTTCGCGGTCGTGCTGGCCGGGCTGCGCGCCGTGGGGGCGGACCCGCGCCAGGCCGCCTCGGGGCTGCTGGCGCTGTGCGTGGCGGTCGGCGTCGTGGCGATCTGGCTCGGACTGCGGCGGCGCATGCCCGTCGCCGTCGCCTGGTCCACCCCGGGGGCCGCGCTGCTGGTCTCCACCGGCACGGTCGAGGGCGGGTTCGGGGCGGCGGTGGGCGCGTTCTGCGTGTGCGGCGTGCTCATCGCGGTGACCGGCCTGTTCCGGCCGCTGGGGCGGTGGATCGCGGCGATCCCCCAGCCGCTGGCCGCCGCGATGCTCGCCGGGGTGCTGCTGGAGTTGTGCGTCGCCCCGGCGCGGGCGGTCGCCGAGGTCCCGGAGATGGCCCTGCCGGTGGTGCTGGTGTGGGCCCTGCTCGTCCGGTTCGCCCGGCCGTGGG
>DATADI010000336.1:0-1671 GCA_036258615.1 Thermomonospora sp.
CGCCAGGATAGCCGGGGGGTGGGCGCCTCATGATCACGATCGGGGGAGCTGTCCACAAATCCGGGGAGTTGTCCACAGGGGGCGGCGTGGGGGCGGGGGCGGGGCTGGGAAATACGTAGCCTGGGTGTGTGCCTGTGGTTCCGCCCGATCTGGAGACGCCGCCGGGGATGCTCCCGCGCCGGCGGCGGTCGCGCCGCCTGGTGACGCCGACCGTGCTGATCGTCACGCTCATTGCCGGCGTGATCGGGGTGCTGGTGGTGCTGGACGCCGTGCGCGGGCCGGGGTCGGCGCAGGACGACGCGCGGGGGTTTCACGTGCCGGCGCTGGATGTGGCGCCGGGGTCGGCGGTGCCGTTCCAGGCGGGGATCGCGCAGGCGGGCAACTGGGCGGAGCGGGTGGCGGGGAGGACCGACATCCCGGAGCGGACGTTGCGCGCCTATGCCGTGGCGGAGGCGCAGATGACGGCCAGGGCGCCCGGGTGCGGGCTGACCTGGGCGACGCTGGCCGGAGTGGGCCGGGTGGAGTCGCTGCACGGGCGGGTCAACGGCACCACGGTCGGGGCGGACGGCCAGCTGGACCGGGCGATCATCGGGGTGCCGCTGGACGGGTCGCCCGGGGTGCGGGCGATCCGGGACACCGACGGCGGGCGCCTGGACGGGGACGTGCGGTGGGACCGGGCGGTCGGGGCCATGCAGTTCCTGCCGGCGACGTGGGCGAAGTGGGCGGTGCGAGCCAGCGGGGACGGCCGGCCGCCCGATCCGCAGAACGTCGACGACGCCGCGCTGACGGCGGCGCGGTACCTGTGCGCGTCGGGCGGGAACCTGAGCACCGGGCAGGGGTGGTGGAAGGCCGTGCTGGCCTACAACGCCTCGGTTGCCTACGGCCGCAAGGTGTTCAGCGCGGCCGACGCCTACGCTCGGGCCGCCCACGCCTGACTCAGCGGTCGCGCTCCACCGCGATGCGGGCGTTCACCTCGCCGAGCGCCTCCTGGTACTCCGGAACCGGGTGCATGGCGGCGGCCATCCGCAGCTGGGTCACGGCCTCGGGCAGCCGGCCGAGCCGCTGCAGGGTCCGGCCGAGCGCGAAGCGGGCGTAGTGGTCGGTCGGGTCCAGCTCGATCACGCGCAGGAACGCCTGCTCGGCCCGCCGCAGCTGGGCCGATCCCAGGTACGCGCGGCCGGCGAGCAGGTGCACGCTCGGCTTGTCCGGCTCGGCGTCGAGGACGGGGGCCAGCACCGCGAGCGCGTCCAGCGGCCGGCGCTGCGCCACCAGCGACTCGGCCTTGCGGAACGCCTCGAAGGCGTTGGTCGTGTCCTCGGTCATGGTCCGCTCAACGCTACCCGCGCGAAGGCTGTTCCGGTCCCCCCGACCCCGGCATGATCACGCTGCGTCTCCGTGGGGTCTGCGCGTGCCTCCAACGGGGGACATCGCCGCCCGGTTACGCTCGTACCCGCAGGTGTCGGCGGAGGCCTTGAGGAGCAGCAGGTGGCGGTCATCGAGCAGGTCGGCGCGCGGGAGATCCTGGATTCCCGCGGTAACCCCACCGTCGAGGTCGAGGTCGCGCTCGACGACGGCACGCTGGCCCGCGCAGCTCGACCGCCTCGTGCTCACCGGTGGAGGCGCCGGACGGAACGGCGGCGCGGGCCAGCGTGCCGTCGTCGAGCGCGACCT
>DATADI010000337.1:0-17481 GCA_036258615.1 Thermomonospora sp.
GGCACCGGCTGGCCGGGGACGCCGGGGGCACCGCCGGGCACGGGATGGCCGGGAACGCCCGCGGAACCGGCGCCCCCGGGCGTGTACGGTGCGCCCGGCACCGGCTGACCCGGAACGCCCTGGCCACCCGGGAGACCGGCGTCACCGGGCGCGTAGGGCCCGCCGGGCACCGGCCGGCCCGAGACGCCGGGAGCGCTGCCGGGCGCGTACCCGCCTGGGGCGGGGGCGCCGACGGGGTCGGGGACGGGCGGGGTGGGCTCGCCGGGGTCGTCGACCTCGATGCCGTGGGCGGTGAGGAGTTCGGCGAGGCCGCCGGCGTAGCCCTGGCCGAGGGCGCGGACCTTCCAGGCGGCGCCGCGCCGGTACAGCTCCAGGCCCAGGATGGCCTTCTCGGGGCCGAGGCCGGCGACCGTGAAGGCCGCCAGGTCCGCCCCGTCCTCGGCGGTGAGCCGCAGCCGCGGCGGCGGTACGGCGCCGAAGGAGGCCGCGCCGGTCAGGCTGACCACGATGAGCACCGCCTGCGCGTCGGCGGGCACCGCGGCCAGGTCCACGTCGATGCGCTGGTCCGCACCGGCCTGCGACCAGCGCACGCCGGAGCCCTCCGGGGCGTTGAAGAACACCAGGTCGGCGTCGGAGCGGGCGCGCAGGTCGGGGCCGACGGTCAGCGCGCTGACATCGACCGGCGCGGCGCAGGCGACGGTCGCGGCGACCCTGTGTGCGGGCAGGGGGGCGTTGGCCCCGCGCGGCAGTTCGGCCATCGTAGGCGTGGGCTCCCGGGTCCGGGGACGGGCGGTACGGCGGTGCCGCCGCGGGGCGGCGGGCCGGTCAGGCGTGGGTCGCGATGACCGGGAGCATGTCCTGGAAGGTGCGGCCCTGGGCGGGCTCGCCGATGGCGTTCATCTTCCAGCCGCTGGCGTGCCGGTACAGCTTGGCCATGACCATGCCGGTGTGGGCGCCGCCGCCGGTCAGCGTGAACCGGGCCATCTCGGCGTTGGTGGTCTCGTCCACCAGGCGGCAGAACGCGTTCTCCACCTGGTTGAAGTTCTGCCCGTTGAACGAGCTGACCGTGAACACCAGCGAGGTGATGTGCACCGGGAGGCGGGCCAGGTCCACGATCACCGACTCGTCGTCGCCGTCCCCGGCGCCGGTCAGGTTGTCACCGGTGTGCCGCACCGAGCCGTCGTCGCTGACCAGCTTGCCGAAGTAGATCACGTCCGCCAGCCGCCCGTCGGCGAACAGCAGGCAGGAGGCGTCCAGGTCGATCTCCTGCTCGCGGGAGCCGAAGAAGCCCTTCTTCTTCACCGCGTCCCAGCCCAGGCCCATCCGCACCATGGTCAGCGCGCCACCGGGCTTCTCCAGGGAGATCCGCTGACCCTTCTGCAACGACACCGTCATTACGTCGTCTCCTCGTTCGTTCAGTCCACCGTCCGGTACGGCCGGTGCCCGGGCATAGCGGGGCACACCGGCCGAGGGCGGCCGGGCAGTCCACAGACTGTCAGCCTGGCCGGGTCCCTGTCACCTTTTTCCGGCCATCCCCGCCCGGGCGGGTCCGCCGGTGAGCGAACCCACCGTTCTGCCCAGGAACGAGTCCCGCAGGGCCGGGCGGAGCGCTCCACGCGGTGCCGCGAAGAGCGTCACGCCCAGCGCGGCCAAGGCCGCCGCCACGCCGCCGGCGACGATGCTGAGACGCGGGCCGAACTGCTCGGCCATCCACCCGACCAACGGGGCGCCGAGGGGATTGGTTCCGAGGAAGACGAACATGTAGAGGCCCATGACCCGGCCCCGCATCTCCGGGGCCACGCTGAGTTGCATGGTGGCGTTGGCGGCCGTGGTGAACGTCATGAGTGCGACGCCCGTGGGCACCAGCATGACGAGGAACGACCAGTACGTGGGCATGAGGCCGGTGACGACCTCCAGGAGCCCGAACAGCAGCGCCGCCGACAGCAGCAGCCGCATCCGGGGGCGTACCCGCCGTGCGGCCAGCAGCGCTCCGGTGAGGGCGCCGACGGCGAGCATGGTGGACGCGAGGCCGAACGAGGACGCTCCCGTGCCGAACACCTCACGGGCGACGAGCGCGGTCGTCATCTGGAAATTCATGCCGAAGGTCGCGACGAAGAACACCAGGACGAGCACCAGGACCAGGTCACGGCGTCCCCGTACGTAACGCAGCCCCTCGCGGAGCTGTCCCTTGGCGCGGGGCACCAGTTCGGCGGGGTGCAGCTCGTTCCGGCTCATTGCGGCCAGCCCGAAAAGCACCGCTCCGAACGAGGCGGCGTTGATGAGGAACACCGGCCCGGTCCCGGCGACCGCGATCAGCAGCCCGGCCACGGCGGGGCCGAGCACCCGGGCGCCGTTGAAGCTGGCGCTGTTGAGGGCGATCGCGTTGGGCAGGTCCCGCCTGCCGACCATCTCCACGACGAACGTCTGGCGGGCCGGGTTGTCGAGGACGGTCGCCATGCCGAGGCCGAAGGCGAGCGCGTACACGTGCCATACCTCGGCGGTTCCGGTGATGGCCAGGACGCCCAGCACGAGCGCCAGCAGGCCCATCGTGGCCTGTGTGACCATCAGGATGCGGCGCTTGGGGTACCGGTCGGCCAGAACCCCGCCCCACAGGCCGAACAGCAGCAACGGCAGGAACTGGAGCCCGGTGGTGATGCCGAGCGCCGTACCGCTTCCGTGGGTGAGGTCGAGCACGAGCCAGTCCTGGGCGACGCGCTGCATCCACGTACCGGTGTTGGAGACGACCTGCCCGGCGGCGAACAACCGGAAGTTGCGCACACGCAGGGAACGGAACATGCCGCCCCGCTCGGCTCCCGGTTCCTCTGGTTCCGGTTCCTCTGGTTCCGGCTCGCCGACCGGTGTCAGGACTTGCTGAGCTTGTCCAGGATCGGTGCCGCCTGGCGCAGGATCGCCCGTTCCTCCGGTGTCAGCTCCCGCAGCCGCTGCGCCAGCCAGACCTCCTTGCGGCGCCGCTCCTCCCGGAGCAGCTCCACCCCGCGCGGCGTCACGCGGAGCACCACCTGGCGGCCGTCCGTGGGATGGGGGCTGCGCTCCACCAGCGCCTGCTCCTCCAGCGCGGCGATCACCCGGGTCATGGACGGGGGCTGCACCTTCTCGTGGTCGGCCAGCTCCCGCGGGGTCATCGCCCGGTGCCGCTCCAGCGCGGCCAGCGCCGCGTGCTGGGAGATCGTGAGGCGCGGAGGCTCCGGGCGGGACGCGTCGGCGCCGCCGGACGCGCTCACCGACCGCAGCCGCCGCGACAGCCGGGCGATGGAGATGCGCAGGTCCTCGGCCAGGCCGGGGCGCGGCGCCGGACGGCCTGGATGCTGTGACGTGGTCATGATCATTAGCAGAAGTCATTACTTCGGCTAACGATATCCGGCGGCCGGATATTCCGCCAGGTCGTTAGCCTCGCGTACGGCTTCGCGTTCCCTCCCGCTTCCTGGTCGCGACCCGGCGCCCACGGCGCCCCCGGTCCCGGTGGCCTTCATGGTGCCACCCGCCCCGCCCGCCCAGCGCCCACCGGACGCATCCGGACGGCAACGGCCCGATCCGGCTCCGTCCCACCGAAGATGGCTCACGCGAGCGACCCGGATCCCTCCCGTAGGTGATGCCCCAAGGGCGTGCGCCGGACGACCCTGAGACCATGACCACCTCAACCAACACCCGCAAGACCCAGGCCCGGCAGCTGAGCGCCCCCTGCACGCCGTACGCGCCACCCAAGACGCTCTGGCCCCCCGGGCACACGGTAGGGACGGCCGACGCCGAGGGGCGTACCCAGATGCTTGGCACCGGGCACCGGGTGGGCAGCACCGTCAGGCTCGGTCTGGCGTGGGGGGCCGTGCTGATCGCGCTGGTCCTCACCTGCCGACGCGGGGCGGCGGCTCCCCGCACCGCTGGTGCTGGTGCCGATGGGGGTGCGGACTGCGGTTCAGCGGGGCTTTATGCCGAGGCCGTGCGTGAACACGTTGCGGGGGTCCCACCGGGCCTTGATGCGCTGCAGCCGGGTGTACGAGCCCTTGTAGTAGAGCGCGTGCCAGGGCGTCCGGGAGGTGTTGTGGCGCGGGTCGGCCAGGTCGGAGTCCGGGTAGTTGACGAAGGCGCCGTCGGACGCGGGCACTCCGCCCGTGTCGCGGTAGACGTCGGCGTACAGCTCACGGATCCAGGCCAGTTGCGAGGCGTCCTGGGAGGCGTCCTGCCAGCCCACCACGTAGGCGAGGATGAGCACCGAGTCGCGGTGCGGCATGGCGGTCGCCTCCGGCGCGACGGTGTTGACCTTGCCGCCGAAGGTGTTGACCGACAGCAGTCCCCCCACGTGCGGCACGTCCGTGCGGGTGAGGTGCCGGTGGATGGCGGCGATCTGCCGGTCGGTGAAGCCGCGGCGGGGCAGGCCCGACTTGATCTTGACGCGGTAGACGGGGCCGGGTTCGTCCGCCAGGCCGTGGGTCATCGCGGTGAGCCAGGGCATCGTGGTGACGGTGCGGCCGGGTCGCGCGCCGATGTCCTGGTGCAGCGCCGACAGCAGGTCGTCGAGCGGACGGTGCGCCCCCGAGTCCAGCGAGACCTGCCCGGCCATGGTGACGTTCGGAAGCGGCCTGCTGGACAGCGCGAACTCGCTGTAGAGGGCCGCGTTGGGCGTCCCGGCACCGGCGTTGCGTTCGGCCCATGTGCCGTAGTTGCGGAGGAGCCGCAGGAAGTCGGGGTCGTCCCCACGGTCGAGGTCCTCCCACGACCAGTCGAGAGTGAACTGCAGCACCGTGGAGGGAGGACGCGGCAGAAGCCCGGACGGGTCGCTGCCACGGGCACCGGGCGAACGGAACCAGTAGCGGGTCACCACGCCGAAGTTGCCGCCGCCGCCTCCCGTGTGGGCCCACCACAGGTCATGGTCGGGGTCGGACGGCTCGCGTGTCGCGACGACGACCCGGGCCCGTCCGGTGCGGTCGACCACGACGACCTCCACGGCGTACAGGTGGTCGACGGTCAGGCCGTGCAGGCGGCACAGCGTGCCGTAACCGGCGCCCTGGACATGGCCGCCGACGCCCACCAGAGGGTTGGTCCCCGCCGGGATCGTCACACCCCAGTGGGTGTAGAGCCGCCGGTAGACGTCCCCCAGCGTCGCCCCGGCCTCGACGGCGAAGGCGTTCCGCTCCCTGTCGAAGGAGACGCCGGTCATGCCGGACAGATCGATGATCACCTGTACGGAGGGCCCGTCGACGAAGTCCTCGAAGCAGTGCCCGCCGGACCGTACCGCGATCTTCTTGCCCGCCCGTACGGCGTCCTCGACGGCACGCATCACGTCCCGGGTGGATCCGACGACGCGCACATGGTCGGGACGGCCTTCGAAGCGCCGGTTGTAACCACGGCCGACCAGGGACCGGTAGCGAGGATCGTCCCGCCCCACCGTCACCGGACCGGCCGGCTGCGGACACCCGGGCTCGGCCGCCTGCGCCGCCCGTCCCCCGGCAAGACCGGAGGCCCCGGCCGCCAACGTCACCGCGGCCCCGCCCAGCAGCGCCCTTCGAGCGTGATCGGTCATCGCACGTCCCCTGTGTTCTGCGCCCACGAACTGACGAGGCGATCCCAACACGGTCCACCGGGCGTTCCACTACCACTGAGCCGGCCGACGACATCGCAGGTAGAGCCGAGGTTCAACGCCACGAGAGGCAAGATCCGGCGGACGCCGATTGCCTCAGGAGCCCAGGCGTTCGTGAATCTCGGCAGCCGTGGGTCCGCCGAACCGGTGCAGCAGCGGCAGCGCCTCACGCCAGGCCCTCTCCGCCTGCGCCGGACGCCCCGCCGCGCGATGGAGGTCGCCCAGCGCCCACAACGCCCGCCCCTCCGTCGCCTGGTCACCCACCTCGCGGGCGGCCTCGATCGACCCCAGACAGTGCCGCAGTGCTTCATCGGAACGCCCGAGACGGACGTGGAGGTTCGCGAGCCCGGCCAGGGTCTCTCCGACGCCGAACCGGTCGCCGATCTCCTCGAACGCGGCCAGCGCCTCCCGATACCGGGTGAGCGCCTCCTGGAGGCGTCCAAGGTCGGTGCAGGCGAGGCCGAGGCCGGTCAGCGCGATGCCCTCCCCCCATCGGCTGCCCGCGTCCGCGAAGGCGGCCACGGCACGTTCACCATGGTCCAGGGCGGCGGCCGTCTCACCGCGTTCCCGGTCGAGGTCGGCGAGCCCGCTGACCGCCACCGCCTCGCCGTAACGATCACCGAGGCCCCGCCACAGGGCGACGGCCGCCGCCATCCAGGCCCGCGCCCGCAGCGGGCGACGCGCGCTGCGCCAGGCGTACGCCAGGCTGGTCGACAGCCAGGCCTCCCCCGTCCGGTCGCCGCACCGCCGGACCGCCTCCAGGCCGCTGTGGTGGGTGGTGATCCAGTCCTCCGGGTGGCCTTTCAGGTGGAACAGCGGCCACAGGCCCAGCGCCAGCCGCCAGGCGATCGCGTCCTGACCGGACTCGGCGGCGTGCAGCACCGCGGCGACGAGGTTCGCCCGCTCCTCCGCACACCACCCCAGCGCCTGCGCCGGCTCGGAGAACACCGGCCCCGGCCCCGTCCCCTCGATGGGCTCGACCGGAACACGGACCCCGTGCGGCGTCAGCACCCGCTGGGCCTCCTCGACCCCGCCCAGGTACCAGGCGAGCAGGCGCGGGACGGCCGTCCCGGCTTCGGCGTCCTCCCCGGCCCGCTCGGCCGCGTACAGCCGCAGCAGGTCGTGCAGGCGGTAGCGCCCCTCCCGATGCTCCTCCACCAGGTTCCGCGCCGTCAGCGCCGAGAGCCGGGAGCGCGCCAGGGAGACCGTGATCCCGGTGAGCGCCGCGACCGCAGGAAGGGAGAGATCACGCCCGGGACCGAGGCCGAGCAGCCGGAACATCTCCGCCACCGGCCCCGGCAGCGCCCGGTACGACCAGGAGAACACCGTCCGCACGGCCGTGGACTCGTCGCCCTCGACGGCCAGCAGATCCAGCCGGTCGCGCTCGTCGGCGATCTCCTCCGCCAGCCGGGCCGGGCTCAGCCGCCGGGACACCGCCCGCTCCCCCGCGATCCGCAACGCCAGCGGAAGATGACCGCACAGCTCGGCGACCCTGGCGGCGTCCGCCGCGTCGCCCGGGCCGGCCACGTGCCTCAGCAGCTCCGTCGCCTCCCCCGGCGGCAGCGGCCCGAGCGCGACACGGTGCGCGCCCTCTCTGGCCACGAGCCCCGCGAGCCGGTCGCGGCTGGTGACCAGGACCAGGCAACCGGGCTCGCCCGGCAGCAGCGGCCTGACCTGGGCGGCGTCCACGGCATCGTCCAGGACGACGAGCAGCCGCCGCCCCGCCGCCATCGTGCGGAACAGCGCCGCGGCGGCGTCCTGCGCGGCGGGAATCCGCTCGACCGGAACGCCCAGCGCGTCCAGGAAACCGATCAGGATCTCCAGCGGCCGTGCCGGTCCCCTCGGGGAGTGGCCGCGCAGGTCGGCGTAGAGCTGCCCGTCGGGGAACCGCCGCCGGGCGCCGTGCGCCCAGTGCACCGTGAGCGCGCTCTTGCCCACGCCGGGGCCACCGCTCACCACCACCGTTGCGGCCGCGACGGCGTCCAGCTCGCGCAACGCCGCCGCCCGCCCGCAGAAGCCCACGACATCGCCGGGAAGCTGCGCCGGGACTGCTCGCCCCGGGGCCTCCTCTCTGAGGACCCTCAGGTGGGCTTCACGCACCACCGCTCCGGGCTCCACCCCCAGTTCGGCGGCCAGACGTTCGCGCAGCGCGGCGTACAGGTCGAGGGCGGCGGCCTGCTGACCGTCACCGGCGAGCGCGAGCATCAACCGAGCCTGCAACGTCTCATGCAGAGGTTCGAGCGGGGCCACCGGCCGGAGCCGTGCCACCGCGTTCGCGTAGAGCCCGAGGGCGAGGGCGCGGTCCGCGTACGCCAGCACCGCCGCGATCCGCCGCTGCGCGACGGCGACCACCGGGGGGTGCGACCGCAACCGGCCCGGCAGATCCTCGGCCACCGGCCCCCGCCACAGGTCGAGGGCCGTCTCCACGGTCTCCAGCGGCGCATCGCGCGAGGTCCCGGCGTCGAACTCCGCCAGATCGAGCTGCCGTTCGCCGGCCTGGAGCACGTACCCCATGGGCGTACGGTCGATGGAGGGGGCCGTTCCGCCGTCCGGCCGCAGGAGCCGCCGCAGGGCGGCGATGTGCGAGTGGATCAGGCTCCGGTGGGTCTTCGGCGGGCTCCCATCCCACAGGACGTCGACGACCTCGTCCTGACCGACCGGCCTGCCGGGCTGCACGGCCAGCAGCACCAGCAGGGTCCGGCGCAGCGGCGGGCCGATCTCCACCGGATTCCCGCCGCGCCGGACGGTCAGGGGGCCCAGCACGTCGACCCGTACCGTGACCTCTCTCCAGCGCCGCAGCTCCCCGCCGAGCACCTCCGCGAGCCGCCGGACGGTGTCGTCGCGGGGCCTGTGCACCTCACCGCGTTCGATCCCGCGCACGGCACGGAGGCTGAGCCCCGCCTTGTCCGCCAGCTCCCGCTGGGTCAGCCCGGCCGCCTCACGACGCCGCCGTACCTCGGCTCCCAGCCCCTCCGGCGTCCGTGTGCCCATGGTTCACAGCCCGAGCAGCCGTCGCGCATGACCCGCGGTGTGCCGATCGATGCGCTGGTCACGGCAAGCCTGGTGAAGGTGCTCGATCGCGTTGCGGTCGCCGAGTCGTCCGAGGGCGTGGGCGGCCTCGCGGCGGACGTACCGGTCGTCGTCGTGCAGCAGGACGGCCATGGGCGCGAGCACCGACGAGCGGAGTCGGCGGGGCGTGCCGTGGACACGCCGGTGAAGCCCGGCGAGCGCGCGTGCGGCGGCGGCGCGCACCCACGGCTCAGGGTCGGCGAGCAGGCCCAGCAGGCGGGCGAGGTCATGGTGGTCGCCGATGTCGGCCAGCACCGATGCGGCGGCCACCCGGAGGGCCGGTTCCGGGTGCCCCAGGACGGGACGAACGGCGGACGCCCCGGTGCGCGCGAGCGCCATGAGGGCGGCCCGCGCCACGTCCGGCCGGGCATCGCCGACGAGCCGCCGCAGGTGGGCCCGGGCGGCGGGCTCGGTGACGTGGGCGGCGAGCGCTTCGGCCAGCCTCTGCCGCACCACCCGATCGGGATCGCTCACCAGGTCGCCTACTTGCCGCAGGGCCCATGTTCCGGCGTCGCGCAGGAGCAGCGTGACGGCGGTGCCCCGCACCAGCGGATTGTCATCGGCCAACGCCCCGGCGCAGTCGTCCACCCACCCGGCGGGCTTCAGCACCACGAGCCCGTGCAACGCCGAGGCACGGCGTTCCGCATCGGGCGCCGCCAGGGCGTCGCGCAGCAAGGAGGTGACCCGCCCCGCCCACCGCGGCTCGGCCCGGGCGAGGCGCGCCAGCGACCGCAGCGCCTCCCGGACGACGAAGCGATCACCGCGGCTGCCGAGATCCTCCAGCACCTCGATGACCTCGGCGGAGGGACGACGCAGCTGCCCGAGCGCCTCGACGACACGGCACACCGTCCCCGTCCCGTCCGGGGAGACACCACGCAGCATCGCGATGAGCCTCCCCACGACAGCGTCCGGCCCGACCCGCCCCGCGGCGAGGATCGCCCTCTCCCGAACCTCCACCACGGAATCGTCCAGCGCGGCCTCGAGCGCCGGGACGACGGAACCCATCCGTTCGAGCCCCCGGATCGCCGCCCGCCGCACCCAAGGGTGCTCATCACACGCCGCCGCCGAGAGCGCGTCACGCACCGGCCCGCTCCAGCGTGCGGCCAGATCCGCGTCTGCGGCACAACGCGGCCACAACGTGCCCAGCCCCTGCGCCGCCTCGTAACGCCGGAACCACCCCGGCGCCCCCTCCAGCACACCGACCAGGAAGGCCACCTGATGCTCCACCCGAGACCCCCGGCGGTCATCGCACCTCCCGCGACCGGAAGGCGTCATGACACCCACGTACCGCGGCTACGCCTCGGCCGCCAGCCGGAGGCCGAGGCCGACCAGGATCACCCCGGAGATCCGTTCCATCCGGCGGCGGACCGACCCGCGTTGCAGCACCCCGCGGACCCGCCCCGCCAGCCACACGATCGGCAGGTACCACGCCGCGTCCACCAGCGCCCAGATCACCGAGAACAGCACCAGCGTCGGCAGGACCGGAGCACCGTCCGGAACGAACTGCGGCAGGAACGACACGGCGAACACTCCCGCCTTGGGGTTGGCCGCGTTGGTGACCAGCCCCTGCCGGAACGCCTTCGCACTCGACACGGAGACCACGGGACCGTCCTCCGGCCCGGTGCCCCTGCGCGCCTGCCACAGGGCCCGCACCCCCATCCAGACGAGCACCGCCGCGCCCACGATCCGCATCGTGTCGTAGGCGATCTGCGAGGCCAGCAGCAGCGCCGAGAGTCCGAACGCGGCGGCCAGCCCCCACAGCAGCACGCCGCACTCGTTTCCCAGCACGGTCGCCACCCCGCACCGGCGTCCGTCCATGACGGAGCGGCGCAAGATCACCGCCGTGCTCGGCCCCGGAACCATGGCGATCAGGAAGGCCGCCCCGATGAACGCGACCACAGAAGAGAACATCCGCCCAGTTTGTTCCGCTCTCACGGATCGCACAAAGGTTTTCCCGGCGCCGTCCGAGAAGGCCCTGCAGGTCTGTGCATCGACGACCGCCCCGACCTGGCCATCGTCCAAACTGAGCTGACCACACCGCAGCCCTCGCCGAACATTCGGCTCAGGTGATCGAGATCCTCGCTGAGCAGGATCACCTGCTCCTGGAAGCCGTGGCGCGCTGGGTGCCCGCCAAGGTCCTCGCGGCAGCCGCCGATCCTCACCATGAGGCATTGGGCCACCAGGCACGCGGCCTCGCTGGTCTCCGCATGCCCGACTCGGACCGAAGTACCGGTCAGCGCGTGCGGCTAATTCTCAAGGCAACCGGGGAAGCCATCCACGTACCAGCCCGTGGCCGTCCACGGGGGCTCTCGGGAGCCCTCGTGGGCTCGGCCTGCCTGCTCTCCCTGACCGGCAGCGTCCAACTGCCGCCACGCAGCCCGCCCGCCGCATCCGGCTACCGCCACGCGGCCCGCCCACGGCCTCGGGCTGCCGTCGGGCAGGCCGCCAGCGGCGTTCGGTTGCCGTCGGGCGGGCCGCCAGCGGCGTTCGGTTGCCGTCGGGCGGGCCGGCGGTGGCGTGCCGGACGAGGGGGTCCGGGGTCTCGGTAGCCTGAGCCCATGACTCGTCCACGGCGCCCGGATCCCCCGCCGCTGCGCACCGACGACCGCAAGATCGCCGCGGTCGGTGCGCTGGCCTGGACGATCGCCCTGATCATCCTGCTGGTCGTCGGCCTGCCGGCCGATCGCCGCTGGTGGCTGTGGGTCTGCGTGGTCGGCGCCGCCATCGGCGCCTTCGGCTACTGGTACCTGCCGCGTCTCCACCGGGCTCGGGCCGCCGTCGTCGAACGCCGCAGCCCCGCGGGCCCGTCCGAGGACCACGACACCGAGAAGGCCCAGCCGCCCGCCTGACGGCACCGATCAGGGTTCGAGGTCGCGTTCGGCCAGGGTGACCGGCAGGGCGGCGGGGTCGCGCAGCGCCGACTCCAGCAGCAGGCGGGCGGGCCAGCGGGCGGACGCCCAGGCCAGGCCCCGCGCGAGACCGGGGAGGTCGGCGGCGTGGACCACGCCGGTGTCGTCGTCGTACCACCAGGAGAGCGCCCGGCCGTTCACCACCAGCGGGTCGTGGGCCAGGTACTCGGCGGGCAGGCCGGCGGCGTCCGGAAGGAGCAGCCGGGCGACCTCGGGCACCGGGGCCGGAGTGCCGGTGGACTCGACGGCACCCGGCACCTCCTCGCTCGCGAGCGCCAAGTCCAAGGTCTCGGCCAGGGCGACGGCCCGGTCGTAGGCGGTGATCACCAGTGGCTGGTCGGCGACCAGCGGGAGCAGCGCGGGGGCGTCCAGGACCAGGGCGTCCTCGGCGGCCACCACCTCCGGCTCGCCGCCGACCAGGGCGCGGACCCGGGCGGGCACCGGCGGCTCCTCGGCGGTGTCGGCGTACTCGGCCAGGGCCAGCCACAGCCGGCGCAGCACCGGCCGGGTCACCGGGCGGGCGGGGTCGGCCAGCCGGTCCAGCAGGTCCTCGGCCCCGCCCGGCTCGGCGAGCAGCTCGGCCGCCGAACGCCGGACGCCCAGCGCCCGCAGCATCACCGGGTCGAGCCCGGCGGGGGCGACGTCGTACAACCCGGCCAGCTCACCGGCCTCGGCGGCGCGCAGGTCGGCGGGACGGCGGCCCCCGAGCACCGGATGGCGGCGCAGCCACCACGCCGTGTACGACGGCACCTGGACGCGCCGCCCGTCCGACAGGACCACCTGTGCCGGGTCCACCACCGCCGCCCGCAGCGGCGGTTCGGACAGCAGCCGCAGGGCGGCGTCCCAGTCGTCCACCAACTCCAGGTCACGAACGGCCAGCAGCTCGGGCAGCCGCGGCGGCAGCTCCTCGTCCCCCAGCCGGGCCAGCACCTCCCGGGCCCACAGCTCCTCACCGTCGAGGTCGAGGAACGGGTCGTCGGCCAGCGTCTCCACGCCGACGTCCTCCTCATGGAGGAGCGCGAAGCTCCGCAGCACCCCCGCGGCCTCCAGCGGCCCCTCACCCCAGCGCTCGACCAGCGCGTCCGCCACGACACCGAACGGGGCGTCCGAGGCCATGATCTCCCGCAGCGGGCTGCCCGGCAGCAGCAGCTCACCGGCCGGATACGGCTCCCCGTCCGCGCCCGGCAGCGTCAGCTCGGCCAGCCACGGCTCCTCACCCGGCTCCAAACCGGCCGCCGCGACCAGCTCGAGCACGGCGTTCGCCACCGGCTCCGGATCGTCGGCGTCGAACGACCCGGCCACCGCCGCGCGCACCGCGGGATCGGCCAGCACCGCACGCGGCCCAGCCTCCACCGCCCCCAGCCTCAGCAGCAGCGGGTGTACGGCCTCCGGGTGCACGAACCGCAGCTCCAGGGCCTCCAGCCCCTCCGGCGCGACACCCTCCGCCGCGACCAGCAGCCCCCGCGGGCCCCGCACCGTACGTCCATCGGCGAGCGGCACCGGAAGCGCCCCCAGCGCGTCGAGGTCGGAGCCCGCCCCCGCCAGCGCCCCGTACAGCCGCCGCCACCAGCCCGGTTCCCGCTCCAGCGCCCCGAGCAGATCGACCACGTCCGCCAGCGGCACCCGCCGTACCCCCAGCGCGGCCAACGCCGGATGCGCGACCGGCCACCCGGCGGGCAGCAGCCCCGGCAGCACCTCACCGAGCAGTCCCAGCAGCTCCGCGGACCCCTCCACGGCCACCACGTCCCGCCCCCGCGCCCGAACCCCCAAGGCCCCGGCAGATCCCTCAGCCGAGTCGTCTGCGACATCCTCATGAACCCGGGCCTCGTCCGGTGCCTCGGGGGTTGGGGGCGTCTCTGGGAGCCGTTCGGTGAGACCCTCCGTGACCCCGGCGTGGCCTTGTACGCGAGTGTCGGGCGGTCCGACGGGGAGCAATGGGGTCTCTGGAAGCCGTTCGAGGATCGCCCGCCGCAGCTTCGCGTCCAGTTCCCCGGCGGGCAGCCCGGTCGGCACCATCTCCAGCAGCGCCGGGGTCGCGGGCAGCTCCCGCAGCAACCGCGTGTAGGCGTCGGCGGCCCGTTCGACCATGAAGTCGGCCAGCGGGCCCGGGGCGACATGCCGCCGGTCGGGCGCCAGCGGGAACGAGGCGATCAGCAGGGCCGGAAGCCCCAGCCGCTCCCCACTCGGCGTCGGCGCGTACAACACCGGCTCCGCCCCGCCCCTCCCCGCCGCGCCGACCCGCGACGACCGTTCGCCAGGACCCGAGGCCCCGGGGACGGACCAGCGACCGGTCGACGCCTCGCCGGAGGCCGGCGCGGATGAGGGGACGGCCCAACGCACCTGCCAGGCGGGACGGGTGCGTTCCTCGGTGGGGCGGTCGGCGAGGAGGGCGGGGGCGAGGGTGCCCTCGTCGGCGACGGTGTGCCAGGGGACGCCGTCGATGATCACGAGACCGTCGGGGCGGTGGTCGGCGACGATCGTGCGGGGCTCCCCGTCCACCTCGATCTCGACGGTGTGCAGGCCCGGGAGCGCCAGCATCAGGGCGGGGCCCACGTCCGCGAGCTGCCGACGGACCAGGTCCTCGGCGTCGGCGTCCCGCAGCGGCAGGCGTACCACCGTGTCGAACCCGGGCTCGGGGTCGCCGGGCGGGACGGCGAACGGCAGCCGCAGGACGGGGACATGCCCGCCGCGCCGGGTCAGCTCCTCGGCCGGGCCGGGCAGGGTCGCGACCAGCGCGCGGGTCCGGGACGCCGACCAGCCGACCCCGGAGGGCGCGCCGGACGGCACGATCGCGGGCTCGTCGCTGACGGCGACCACGGCGGCGAAACCGACGCCGAAGCGGCCCACGGCGGACGCGTCGTCGCGTTTGGCCGATGCCCGCAGGGTGGACAGGGCCTCGACCCCGGTGGCGTCCAGGGCGGCCCCGGTGTTGGCGGCGGTGAGCACCCCGTCGGCCAGCCGGAACCGCACGCGGCCCGGCCGTCCCCGGCGCAGCGCGGCGTCGGCAGCGTTCTGCGCCAGCTCGACGATCACCCGGTCGCGGTAGCCGCCGAGCGCGAGGTCCTCCTCGGCGTTGGCGTCCTCACGGAACCGCGCCGGAGCGGCCGCCCACGCGGCCAGCACCCGTTCCCGGATCGCCGCGGTGCCGAACGGATCCGGGACGTCGCCCTCGCCGGGAACGGTCATGGGTCAGCTGTGGCCGAGGGCCTCTTCGTCGGCCAGCGACGACACCGGCATCAGGTCGTACCCCATCTCGTCCACGATCGGCGGCGGGGCCTCGGAACTGGGCGGCACCACGACCGCCTCCGAGTGCGCCCCGCAACCGTGGTCGGCGGAGACGACCCGCCCGTCGTCGGGCGCGTACTCGTTGGCGCACACCCCGAACATCCGCCCCAGCTCTCCCGCGAGCATCACGTAGAACCCGCAGGTCGAGCACTGGGCGGGCGCGGAGGCGGCGATCGGCGTGCGCGGCCCGGCGGTGCCGTCGTACCAGCGGGCCGCCGCCTCGGAACGGCCCTCCGCCGACAGCACCCGCGCGCGGCCCAGCCCCGGCTCCCAGACCGCCTGCCGGTCGGCGTCCGCACCGGTGTCGGTGAAACCGGGCGCCAGCCTGACGTCGTCGGCGGGCGTGGGCAGCAGGTCGCCGGGACCCAGGTCGCCGGGACGCAGCCGCTCGATCCACGGCACCCACGGGGGCGGCATCAGCGCGTCCTCACCGGGCACCAGCACGCACTCGCTCACCGTCACGTTCTTGGCCCGCGAGGCGCGCGCGACCGTCACGGCCCAACGCCAGCCCTTGTACGCCGGGTCGAGGCACGCGAAGAAGTGGGTGAGGACCCGGTCGGCCTCCGGCTGCGTCCCCAGGTGCTCGCCGACGGGCACCGGACGTGCGGTTTCCTCGGCGGCGGCACGGGCAAGGTCTACGGCGTCCGCACAGGCGGGGTCGACGGCGGGGGTACGTGACCGGCGCGGGCGTTGCGCACCGGGCAGCGCGGTCTTCGGCTGACGCAGTGGGCTCACCCCTTGATTCTCCCCCATCCACCGGTATGGACGGGCACGTGGCGGGTCGCATCCTGGGGAACGTGGGGCGAGCGCAAACCGGTGGGATAAGCATCGCCCCGAGCAGGGGAGACTAGAGGCCATGGGGTTCCGGTCGCGTCTGGGGGGCGTCGCGCGGGCCGCCGGGTCCGGCGCTCGCCGGGCGGGCGGCGTGGTCCGGCGCGCCACCCACGCGCACGGCGCCGACCGCAGCGGCCTCGGCGCGCTGATCGAGGCCGCCGGGATCAACAGCGCCGGTGACGCACTGGTCGCGGTCGCGCTGGCCGGGACGCTGTTCTTCGGCCTGGACGTCAACCAGGCCCGCGGCCAGGTCGCCCTGTACCTGCTGGTCACGATGGCCCCGTTCGCGCTGGTGGCCCCGCTGATCGGGCCCGCCCTCGACCGGATGCGGCACGCCCGCCGGTACGCCATCGCCGGGACGATGCTCGGCCGCGGCCTGCTGTGCTGGGGCATGGCGGGCGCGGTCACGCACGGCGACCAGGTGACCCTGCTCCCGGCGGCGTTCGGCGTGCTGGTGCTGTCCAAGGCGTTCGGGGTGCTGCGCAGCGCGGTCACCCCACGGGTGCTGCCCGAGCAGATCACGCTGGTGACCGCCAACGCCCGCGCCTCGTTCACCGGCCTGATCGCCGCCTCGGTGACAGCACCCGTCGCCGCAGGGGTCACGGTCCTGGCCGGACCCGCCTGGCTGCTGCGCGCCGCCATGGTGGTCTTCGCCCTGGGCGCCGTGGCCGCTCTCCGGCTGCCGTCCAAGGTGGACGTCCCCGAGCCCCTGGGGGAGCCCCCCACCACCCCGGAACAGGCGGACGACCAGACCACCCACCGCCGCTGGCGGACCCTGCCCCGGGTGGGCCCGGTGGTGGCCGAGGCGATGCAGGCGAACGCGGCGCTGCGGGCGTTCTCCGGCTTCCTGATCCTCTACCTGGCGTTCCTGCTGCGCGAACGACGGTTCGAGCCGGTCTCGCACACCGTCGCCCTGGGCCTGCTGGCGGCGTTCGCGGGCGCGGGCGGCCTGGCCGGAACGGGCCTGGGCGCCTGGATGAAGGCCCGCGCCCCGCACCTGATCGTGTTCGCCACCCTGGCCTTCGCGACCGCCGTCGCCGCCGTGGGCGCCGCGTTCTTCGGCCTGTGGGCGGCCCTGGCGGTCGCCTTCGTCGGCGGTTTCGGACAGGCCCTCGGCAAGCTCTCCCTGGACGCCGTCGTCCAACGCGAGATCGGCGAGGAGGTCCGCTCCTCCACCTTCGCGGTCTCCGAGACGCTCCACCAACTCGTCTGGGTCGCCGGTGGCCTGGCCGGACTCGGCATGTCCATCATCGCCGACGGCCGCGTCGCGATGGCCGGAGTCGCCACCGCCCTGGCCCTGTCCCTGGCCACCCTCCTGGCCCGCCGAGCCCGCCGAGCCCGCCGAGCCACCCGCCAGGGCCAGACCACCCTGCGCAAACACCCCCCCGAACCCCACCACGAACCCGTATAGCCCCAGCGACAAGAAGTCCGGCCCGCCACCCACCCGGACGCCAAACCCCATGCCATGCGAGGAAACCGGCCAGCACCCACGGCTGACCACACGTCTCCCCACCACATCCATCGCCAGGGACACGCCCAGTCCCGCTGCACCACGCTCATCCACCGCAACCGCGATGACGACCGGAGCGCTGCCCGTCCCCGCGAAAGCCCCAGCCAAGCAATCAAAACGAGAGATGGGGGGTCTGGGGGACCTCCCCCAGGAGCGCAGGTGACCGTGGCGGAGCGCCAGCGGAGCCGCGGGCACCTGGGCGCGGCGAGTGACCGCAGCGGAGCGCCAGCGGAGCGGAGGTCATTCGACGCGCTTAGCGGGGGGTGGGGGGGGGGGGGGGG
>DATADI010000338.1:0-3708 GCA_036258615.1 Thermomonospora sp.
CCCCCCCCCCCCCCCACAATGACCCGCCCCCCCACAAGTGACAAGACTCCTTCGGCGAACCAGTAGGCCTCTTCCAGGTGGGGGTAGCCGGAGAGAATGAACTCGGTGATGCCCAGGTCGGCGTACTCCTGGATGCGTTCGGCGACCTCGGTGTGGCTGCCGACCAGGGCGGTGCCGGCGCCGCCGCGGACCAGGCCGACACCGGCCCACAGGTTGGGGTAGATCTCCAGGTCCCGGGTGGAGCCGCCGCGTTCGCGGAAGCCCTCGTGGAGGGCGCGCATGCGCTGCTGGCCGACGGAGTCGCTGGCGGCCAGGGCCCGCTGGGCGGTGGCGACGGCGGCGGGGTCCAGGCCCTCCAGGAGGCGGTCGGCCTCGCGCCAGGCCTCCTTGCCGGTGTCGCGGGAGATGGTGTGGAGGCGGATGCCGAACCGGAGTTCGCGGCCCTCCTCGGCGGCGAGCTTGCGGATCCAGGCGATCTTCTCGGCGACCTGGGCGGGCGGTTCCCCCCAGGTGAGGTAGACGTCCACGTGCCGGGCGGCGACCGGGCCGGCGGCCTCGGAGGAGCCTCCGAAGTACAGCTCGGGCACGGGGTCCACGCCTCCGGCGACGGTCGCGCCGCGTACCTGGTAGTGGTGGCCGTCGAAGTCGAACGGTTCGTCGCCCCACGCGCCGCGTACCACGGAGAGGAACTCGTCGGTGCGGGCGTACCGTTCGGCGTGGGACAGGTGGTCGCCGAACCGGGCCTGTTCGGCCTGCTCGCCGCCGGTGACGACGTTCAGCAGCAGCCGTCCGCCGGAGAGGCGCTGATAGGTCGCGGCCATCTGGGCGGCCAGGGTCGGGGAGATCAGGCCGGGCCGGAACGCCACCAGGAAGCGCAGCCGGGAGGTCTCGCGGATCAGCGCGGCGGTGGTCAGCCAGGCGTCCTCGCACCACGTTCCGGTGGGGGTGAGCACGGCGTCGAAGCCGAGGTGCTCGGCGGCGCGGGCGACCTGGGCGAGGTAGTCGATGTCCGGTGGGCGGTGGCGGTCGGCGCTGCCCGCCCGTTCGGACGGGCCGGCGACGCCGCGGGGCACGTTGTGGCCGCCGCCGACCAGGCTGCGCCCGTCGCCCATGGTGGGCAGGAACCAGTGGAACCTCAGGGTCATCGCGGGATCCTTCAGGACGTCGGGACGGTGTCGTTGAAGCGGCGGTCGAAGAACTCCTCGATCTCGACGCGGCCGGGGACCAGCCGGACCTCGCGGAACGCGTCGGCGAGCCGCTGCTCCTCGGCGATCACCGCGTCGTCGATCCGGATGATCTTCGCGTTGCGGCGGCGGTGGGCGCGTTCGGCCACCGCCGGGGGCAGGCCGGTGTCGCGGGCCCACAGCCGCGCCCACTCGTGGTGGTGCTCGTTGGCCCACAGCAGCGCACGGCGGTAGCGGCCGAGGAAGTCCTTGAGCGCGGCGGTCTTCGAGCGGTCCTTCAGGGCCGACCGGGAGGTGATCTGGAAGCCGTAGCCGTTGGTGTAGCCCTGGCCGGTCGCCACGATGCGGGCCCCGGCCTGGATCTCGGCCTGCGCGGTGTACGGCTCCCAGGAGGCCCAGGCGTCCACCCGCCCGCTGGTGAGCGCGGCGAGGGCGTCGGCGGGCTGCAGATACTGCGGCTGGACGTCGGAGTAGGCGATGCCGGTCTTCTTCAGCAGCGCCAGCAGGTGGTAGTTGGCGGAGCTGCCCTTGGCCACGGCGATCTTCTTGCCGCGCAGGTCGGCGGGGGTGCGGATGGGCGAGTTGCGGGGCACCACGACGGCCTGGCCGTCCAGGGTCAGCTCGGTGGCCCCGATGATGACGATCCGGGCGCGGGCGGCGGCGGCGAAGATCGGCGGGGTGTTGCCGACCGCGCCGAAGTCCACCGACCCGGCGTTGACGGCCTCCAGGATCGGCGGCCCGGAGGTGAACAGCGACCAGCTCAGCCTGTAGGGGGTGCCGTCGAGTTCCCCGGCGGCGCGCAGCAGTGACTGGATGCTGGCGCCCTTCTGGTCGCCGATCCGCAGCGTGACCCTGGTGAGGTCCACCGGGCCGTCGTCGGTGGCGGCGTCGGAGTCCCCGCAGGCGGTGGCCGTGGTCAGGGCGAGGGCCAGGGCGGTCAGCAGGGCGGTGATGCGGCGGTTCATGCGGTTCCCTCGGGGGTGACGCCGAGCCGTTCGAGCAGCGCGGCGCGCAGCCCGACCAGCTCGGGATGGTCGCGGTGACGGGGCCGGTCCAGCTCGACGCGGGTCTGGTGGGCGATCCGGCCGTCGTCCAGCACCAGGACGCGGTCGGCCAGCAGCAGCGCCTCGTCCACGTCGTGGGTGACCAGCAGGACGCCGGGGCGGTGCCGTTCCCACAGGTCCAGGACGAGCCGGTGCACGGTGATGCGGGTCAGCGCGTCCAGGGCGCTGAACGGCTCGTCGAGCAGCAGCAGGCCGGGTTCGCGGACGAGCGCGCGGGCCAGCGAGACCCGCTGCGCCTCGCCGCCGGACAGGGTGAGCGGCCAGGCGTCGCGGAGCGCGGCCAGCCCGACCTCGGCGAGCGCGGCGTCGGCCGCCGCCTTCGGGTCCGGGACGTCCAGGCCGAGGACCACGTTCGCGGCCACCCGTTTCCACGGCACCAGCCGGGGCTCCTGGAACGCGACGGCGACGGTGCCGCCGACCTCCAGGTCGCCGCCGGAGACGGACTCCAGCCCGGCGAGGGCGCGCAACAGCGTGGACTTGCCGGAGCCGCTGCGGCCCAGCAGGGCGACGAACTCGCCCCGGGCGATCTCCAGGTCCAGGCCGTCCAGCACGGTCCGGTCGCCGAACCGCTTGACCAGCCCGGCGACCCGGGCGGCGGGGGCGGTCACCCCAGGAAGTCGCGTCGCCATGCCAGCGCCCTCCTCTCCAGGAGCCGGACGAACGCGTCGGTGAGCAGGCCGAGCAGCGCGTACGCCAGCAGCCCGACCACGACGACGTCGGTGCGCAGGAACTCCCGGGCGTCGTTGATCATGAAGCCGAGGCCCTGGGCGGCGTTGATCTGCTCGGCGACGATCAGCGCGAGCCAGGCCACCGCCAGGCTCTGCCGCAGCCCGACCAGGGCCTGCGGGAGCGCGCCGGGCAGCACGATGTGCCGGATCAGCGCCGCCCGGCCCAGCCGCAGCACCCGGCCGACCTCGGCGAGCTTGGGGTCCACGCCCCGGATCCCGGCGAAGGTGTTGAGGTAGAGCGGGAACGCCACCCCGTAGGCGACCAGCGCGATCTTCGGGGTCTCGCCGATCCCGAACCACAGGATGAACAGCGGGATCAGCCCGAACAGCGGCAGCGCCCGCAGCATCTGCATGGGCGGGTCCACGGCGTACTCGCCGAGGCGGCCGAGCCCGGCCACCAGCGCGAGCAGCACCCCGGCCGTCGCCCCCAGCAGGAAGCCGAGCACGGCCCGCCGCAGCGACACCCCCACGGCGGAGGTCAGGGTGCCGTCCCGGACGAGGTCCAGGGCGGTGGCGGCGATGGTGGTGGGCGCGGCCAGCAGCCGGTCCGACAGCAGCCCGGTGGCGCTGGCGGCCTGCCACAGCAGCACCAGGACCACCGGCCCGGCGGCGCGCAGCAGCGCCCCGCGCGGCAGCCGGATCGGAACGTTCCGGGCACGCGGGACGGGGGTGGCGAGGTCGAGGGACGGTGCGGACATGACGGTGACCCTCCGGGTGAGCCGATCGGGGAAC
>DATADI010000339.1:0-6790 GCA_036258615.1 Thermomonospora sp.
GTCCACCGGCGCGGCCCCGGCGCCGTCCGGCCGTCTCCCCGCGACCTCCCGCGACCCCCCGCGACAGTGAGGAGCACCATGGCTTTGGACGCGCTGGTGGCCCGGCTCGTGGGCACGCTCGGCACGGAGCGGGTCATCACCGACCCCGTGCGGCTGCGGACCTACGAGTGCGACGGCCTCACCCACCACCGGGCGACCCCGGGCGTGGTGGTGCTGCCCGACACCGCCGAGCAGATCGCCGCCGTGGTGCGCGAGTGCGCGGCGGCGGGCGTCCCGTACGTGGCCCGGGGTTCGGGGACGGGCCTGTCGGGGGGCGCGCTCCCCCGCACCGACGGCGTCCTCATCGTGACGTCCCGGATGCGGCGGATCCTGGAGATCGACGCCGACAACCAGCGGGCCGTGGTCGAGCCCGGCGTCATCAACCTGGACCTGACCCGCGCGGCCCGCCCGTACGGGTACTACTTCGCGCCCGACCCCTCCAGCCAGCAGATCTGCTCGATCGGCGGGAACGTGGCGGAGAACTCCGGCGGGGCCCACTGCCTGAAGTACGGGTTCACCGCCCACCACGTGCTGAGCTGCGAGATCGTCACCCCCGACGGCGAGATCGTCACCATCGGCCGCGAGCCCGGCTACGACCTGCTCGGCGCGTTCGTCGGGTCGGAGGGCACGCTGGGCATCACCACCAAGATCACCGTACGGCTGACCCGGCTGCCGGAGACGGTGCAGACCCTGCTGGCGGCGTTCGGCTCGATCGAGGCGGGCGGCGCGGCGGTGTCGGCGATCATCGGCGCGGGGGTGGTCCCGGCGGCGATCGAGATGATGGACGCGCTGGCCATCGAGGCCGCCGAGGCGGCGGTGGCGTGCGGCTACCCCGAGGGCGCCGGGGCGGTGCTGATCGTGGAGCTGGACGGTCCCGCCGAGGAGGTGGGGCACCAGTTCGCCGAGGTGGAGCGGCTGTGCCGGGACAGCGGCGCGTTCGAGATCCGCATCGCCGCCGACGACGCCGCGCGTGGCCTGATCTGGAAGGGCCGCAAGTCGGCGTTCGCGGCGGTGGGCCGCATCAGCCCCGCCTACCTGGTACAGGACGGCGTCATCCCGCGCACCGCGCTGCCGGAGGTGCTCGCCCGCATCGACGACCTGTCCCGTGAGTCGGGGGTGCGGGTCGCCAACGTGTTCCACGCCGGGGACGGCAACCTGCATCCGCTGGTGCTGTTCGACGACTCCCAGCCGGGCGCGACCGAACGCGCCGAGGAGGTCTCCGGCCGGATCCTGGACCTGTGCATCGAGCATGGGGGCTCCATCACCGGCGAGCACGGCGTCGGCGTGGACAAGTCCCGGTACATGCCCCGGATGTTCACCGACGCCGACCTGGACACGATGCAGATGGTGCGCTGCGCGTTCGACCCGGCGGGGCTGTGCAACCCCGGGAAGGTGTTCCCGACGCCCCGGCTGTGCGGTGAGGTGCCCGGGATACGCAAGGAGCCCCATCCGCTGGTGCGCGAGGGGAAGGCGGACCTGTTCTGATGAGCGACACGCTGTCGGCCCTGGGCGAGGTCTGCGAGGACGTCCGCGAGGCGCTGCCGGAGGAGGGCGTGCTGGGGGTGGCCCCGTCCTTCGTGGCGGCCCCCCGGACGGTCACCGAGGCGAGCGGCGTGCTGCGCGTCGCCGCCGGGCGGGGCCTGGCCGTGGTGCCGCGCGGCGGCGAGACCCGGCTGGACTGGGGCGGCCCGCCCGCCCGCTGCGACCTGCTGCTGGACACCGGGCGGCTGGACCGGGTGATCGAGCACGCCGCCGGTGACCTGGTGGTCAAGGTGGAGGCGGGGCTGCCGATGGACCGCCTCGCCGCCGTCCTCGCCGAGCACGGGCAGCGGCTGGCGCTGGACGTCCCGCTGCCGGGCTCCACGGTCGGCGGGACGCTGGCCGCCGGGGCGGGCGGCCCGTCCCGGCTGCTGTACGGCTCCCCCCGCGACCTGCTGATCGGGGTCACCATGGTCCGCGCCGACGGCGAGGTCGCCAAGGCCGGCGGCAAGGTCGTCAAGAACGTCGCCGGGTACGACCTCGGCAAGCTGCTGACCGGCTCGTTCGGGACGCTGGGCGTGATCGTGGAGGCGGCGTTCCGGCTGCACCCGCTGCCCGCCGCGCAGCGGTACGTCACCCGGGGCTTCGACGGCGTCGCGGACGCCCATCAGGCCGTCCAGCGGGTGCTGCACTCGCCGCACGTGCCGTCCGCCATCGAGATCGACCGGGCCGACGGCCGTACGACGGTCGGGGTGCTCGTCGAGGGCGTCCCGCAGGGGGCCGCCGCACGGGCCACGGCGCTCGCTGACCTGCTCGGCCCGTCCGCCTCCGTGGCGGAGGCCCCGCCGCCGTGGTGGGGCGCCTATCCCGACGGCAACACGCTGGTCGAGGTCACGGCCCCGCCGACCGCCCTCCCGGCGCTGGCGGCCGAGGTCCCCGAGGGCGCCGTGCTGCGCGGCTCGGCGGGCCTGGGGAGCTGGCATGTCGGGCTGGACGCCGCCGAGCCGGAGCCCGTGGCCGGCCTGCTCGCCACGCTGCGCCGGACGGTCCCCGGCTCCGTGGTCGTCCGGTACGCCCCGCAGGCCGTCCGCGAGGAGGTCGACCTGTGGGGGCCTGTGCCCGCGCTGCCGCTGATGCGCCGGGTGAAGGACCAGTTCGACCCCGCCCACCTGTTGTCCCCCGGCCGCTTCGTGGGAGGCATCTGATGACAGCCCCGGACGACGAGCTGCGCCCGCTCATCGACGACTGCGTGCACTGCGGGTTCTGCCTGCCGACCTGCCCCACGTACGTGCTGTGGGGCGAGGAGATGGACTCCCCGCGCGGGCGCATCCACCTGATGAAGCAGCACGCCGAAGGTGAGCCGCTGTCGCTGCCGATGGTGGAGCACTTCGACCGCTGCCTGGGGTGCATGGCCTGCGTGACGGCCTGCCCCTCGGGCGTCCAGTACGACCGGCTGATCGAGACGACGCGCGCCCGGGTCGAGGAGGAGCATCCCCGGCCGGTGAGGGAACGCGCGGTCCGGGAGCTGATCTTCCAGCTGTTCCCCCACCCCCGGCGGCTGCACGCGCTGCGCGGCCCGCTGCGCGCCTACCAGCGCACGGGCCTGGACCGGCTGGTGCGGCGCACCGGGATCCTGGAACGCCTGTCGCCCGCGCTGGCGGCGATGGAACGGCTGGCGCCCCCGCTGGGCCCGGCGCCGCGGCTGCCCGAGCGGGTCGCGGCGCGCGGCGGCCGACGGGCCACGGTGGGGATGCTCACCGGCTGCGTGCAGCGCGAGTTCTTCCCCGGCGTCAACGCGGCGACGGCCCGGGTGCTGGCGCTGGAGGGCTGCGACGTGGTCATCCCCCGTCACCAGGGCTGCTGCGGGGCGCTGTCGGTGCACTCCGGGCGCGCGGAGGAGGGCCGCGAGTTCGCGCGCCGCACCATCGCCGCGTTCGAGTCCGTGGACGTCGTGGTGGTCAACGCGGCGGGCTGCGGGTCGGTCATGAAGGAGTACCGGGACCTGCTCGCCGACGACCCGGTGTGGTCCGCGCGGGCCGAGGCGCTCAGCCGCAAGGCGCGCGACCTCGCCGAGTTCCTCGCCGAGCTGGGGCCGCGCGCCGAACGCCATCCGCTGCCCGTCACCGTCGCCTACCACGACGCCTGCCACCTGGCGCACGCGCAGGGCGTCCGGGCGCAGCCGCGGGCCCTGCTGGCGGGGATCCCCGGGCTGACCGTCCGCGAGATCGCCGACCCCGAGGTGTGCTGCGGCTCGGCCGGGACCTACAACCTGCTCCAGCCCGAGGCGGCGGCCGAACTCGGCGACCGCAAGGCGGCGAACGTCCACCGGACCGGCGCGGAACTGCTGGTCGCGGCCAACCCCGGCTGCTCCATGCAGATCGCCACCGCGCTGCGCCGCCGGGGCGAGGACATCGCCGTCGCGCACACCGCCGAGGTGCTGGACGCCTCGCTGCGCGGCCTCGGCCGGGCGGCACTGCTTCCGGGGTGATCAGCGGCCTGCTGTATCGTGTCTGCCCCGCAAGCCCTTTCGCATGAACGTTGGCCGAACGTAACCCACCACCGGGGCAAGGCAGGCACCAGGATCGCGTCAGGCGTCACGGCCGGGACCGGACGCACTCACGAACCCGGGAACATCCGATGTCAAACAGTCACCGCTCGCACCGCCGCCGTAGGAAGAGCAACGCCGGAAGGCTCGGGCTGGCCGGAGCGCTCACCGGAGTCCTCGGCGTCGGGGCCGTCGTGGCGGGCTACGTCGCGCTCCAGCCCGACTCCGAAACCAAGGGCACGCCCCGCGCGGGCAACGAGACCGTGACCGGCACCGCCGGGGCCGTCCGGCCCTCCGACGCCCCCTCGACCGGTCCCACCCTGAGCATCACCACCCCCGAGGGCTACGGGTACTCGCTGGGCGCCACCCGGTCCGGCACCGCCGACCGGCCCCTGTCCCGCAGCACTCCCGCCCCGTCGGGCACCACGTACGCCTACGCCGAGTACGTGCTGACCAACACCCAGCAGCAGCCCGCCCTGCTCGACTACCCCGCCGACCTGTTCCTGCCGCGCGCCCACGTGCCGGCGTCCGCGCGGAGCCGGTGCATGCCGCAGCCGGGCGTCCCCCGGGACATGTGCACGCTGCCCAACCACAGCCAGGTCGTGCGGCGGCTCGGCGGCTCGGCCGCCCCGATCGTGCAGGACGGCGACACGCTGATGCCGCCCGGCGCGTCCTACCTGGTCCGCGTCGCCACCGACCTGCCCGTGGACCCGGGCGTCGACGACGCCGACATCCGGCTGTTCGTGTGGAACGCGCGGTTCACCAGCGACCTCAAGGGCGTCGAGGTCGAGCTGCCCTGATCAGCCGCGCGGGCGCCGGACGAACCCGATGTCCTCGTACGGCAGGTCGTAGAAGCCCCGCGCCCCGAAGTTGGCCAGGTCACCGCGGACCGCCAGCAGCTGGGGCCGCTGGTACAGCGGCAGCACGGCGGCCTCCCGCCACACCAGCCGGTCGGCCTCGTTGACCAGCCGGCGGGCGGCGACCGGGTCGAGCTCGGCCGCCGCGCGGTCCATGGCGGCGTCGATCGCCGCCGAGCCGATCCGCGAGTAGTTCTGCTGGATGTTGCCGCCGCGCGGCATGGCGAACACCGCCCGGTTGGACGACACCGGGAACGGCGTGCCCAGCCACGAGAACGGCACGATGTCGAAGTTCCCCGGCGTCACGTACCGGTCGAACAGGTCGTCGGTCGGCACCGGGCGGATCTCGACGCGCACCCCGATCCGGCCGAGCATCGCCTGGACCAGCTCGCCCTCCCGCTTGCTGATCTGCTGGGAGGACGGGACGACGAACCGCAGCGTGAGCGTGCGGCCGTCCCGGACGCGGTACCGCCCGGCGCGCCGCCAGCCCGCCTCGTCCAGCAGCCGCTCCGCCCGCGCCGGGTCGTGCCGTCCCAGCTCGCCGGAGTTGTCGCGGTAGCCCGCCTGGGTGTTCATGAAGAAGTGGTTGCCGAGGACGTGCACCGGCCAGTCGAGGTCCTTGAGCCCGGACTCGGCCAGCGCGCGCCGGTCGATCCCGGTCATCACCGCCCGCCGCACCCGCGGGTCGCGCAGCGCCGGGCCGGTGGCGTTGAACGTCAGGTGCCGCCAGTCCGGCCCCGCCGCGCGGCGGATCACCGCGCCCTCCACGTCCAGCGCCCGGTGGTAGGCGTTGGCGTCGCCGCCCGCCTCCATCACGTCCACCTCGCCGTTGGCGAACGCCCCGGGCACGGCGCTCGGGTCCATGATCCGGAACACGATCCGGTCCAGCAGCGCCGGGCGGCCCCACCACCGCGGGTCGCGGACGATCGTGATGGTCTTGGCGGTCCGGTCGATGGACTCCACCTTGAACGGCCCGGCGGTGACCGGCAGCCGGTTCAGCCAGCCGTGGTTGAACACCCGGGGGTCGGACCCGGTCGCCGCCGGGTACAGCGGGTTGAACAGCGACTGCCAGTCCGCGAACGGGCGGGCGAAGGTCACCACCGCCTGCCGGTCGTCCCGGCCGCGCCGCACCGACGCGATCCGGTCGTACCCGGTGACGGCCGCGACCTGGAACCGGTCGTCGCGGCCCGACAGCGCGCCCGCCTGGGCGGCGAAGTCCCGGTAGGTGATCGGCGTGCCGTCCGACCAGCGGGCCTCCGGGTCGATCGTGTACGTCACCACCTGCCGGGGCTCGGTGCTGATCCGCACCCGGTCCAGGTACTCGGGGACGGCGTGCGAGACGCCCTTCTCGTCCGAGCGCATCAGGTACGGCAGGACGCCCTGCAGGACCTCGTTGACCACGCCCCGGGCGCCGTTGACGTGGTGGAAGTTCCACTGCGCGGGGAACTCCGGCATCGGCCAGCGCAGCGTCCCGCCGACCCGCAGCCGCTCGCGGGGCATCGGGTTGACGTCGAAGGCGGGCAGCCGGGACATCGACGCGGGGGGCCGCCCGGCGGCGGTCGGGCCGAGGGGGTCGCAGGCCGGCGTCGCGACCAGCACCCCGGCCGCCGCGATCGCGCACGTGAGGGTCACGGAACCGGTCGGCAGTCTCATGAGGTCGTCTCCGGGTAGTGGCACGCGGTGAACTGGTCCGGGCCGACGCGCGCCGGCAGCGGGTCGGCCGTGTCGCACCGCACCGCCCGCACCGGGTCCAGGCCGAGGTAGCGGGGGCAGCGGGTGCGGAACCGGCAGCCGGACGGCGGGTCGGCGGGGTCGGGCGGCTCGCCGGGCAGCGGCTCCCGGCGGCGGCCCCGCTCCCGGGGCGGGTCGG
>DATADI010000340.1:0-10927 GCA_036258615.1 Thermomonospora sp.
CCTGAGACATCTCCGAAAGCCGTACCCCGCCAGCGTCGTCCGGTCCGAACGACGGTGTGCGCTTCTCGGACATCTGGGAACTACTCTCCTGAAAGCGCCTGCAGCTAGTCGCAGGGCGCTCGCCGGTCGGGTGATTGACGAGCCGGGCCGACGCAGGTGCACAACACCGCCCATATTGGAACTGCCGCCAACAGTGGCGGAGGCATTCGGGGCGTCGTGCTTCACCGACGCCGCCACCCGCTGCCCGACGGCACTCGAAGAGGTCGGGTGAGCTGGGCGAACAGGTCGGTGCCCGGCTGGAATCGGAGATAGTGCATGACCATATTCCGTCGAGCAGGCGACGGGCTTCAGCGCCTCCTTGGATCGGCGCTCACCGCTTTCGGGGCACGCGGTGAGAACGATCATCGTGATTCTTCCATATCGCCCGCAAATGCCCTATTGATCAGGTACCGTTCTGCTCACGTTTGAGGGGGTTGGTCGTGGGTTGACGACTCCGCTGCGAGAGGTGGGCGATGCATCGGCGCTGTCCTCACGGAGGAATGCATGACGGTTCCGCCCCCCTCGGCACGCTGGCCGAGACGGGTGTTCACACGGTTCTCGCGGACGTCGCAGAGCTTCTGCTGGCGGCCGTCACCGTCGCCGACGTGCAACGGCTGCTTCATACCTGCCCGCGCCGGTACCTCCGGGAGATCCTCAGGCAGGTAGGGCTCCCCGACGCGAAGCGGGTCACCGAGCGGGCCGCGGAGTCGGTGCTGCGCACGCTGCAGACCGGCGAGCCCGGCCGCCGCAGACGACTGCGCACGATGCTGGGCTGGAGCCACGACCATGACTTCGGCAACTGCGACGGGCTCACCGCGGCGGACTGCTGCGCGCTGCTGGACCCCGACCGCGCGGAGACGGTGCTGGTCAAGGCACCCGTCCTGGCCACCGGGCTGGCCTGGGAGTGGCCGGACCCGATCCTGCGCTGGGGCATCGCCCGCGTCGCCGCGCTGGACCGTCCGCTCGCACCCGTGGCGCTCGGGCTGCTGGCGGGCGAACCCGACGCGCTGGGCGAGGGCGGCCGGGCCGTCGCGTCCGCCTGGCAGCCCCTCTGTGAGCGCCACCCCGAGCTACCCGAACGCCCCATCAGCCTGGCACGCATACGCGAGCTGGCGCGGCGACGCCCCTCGGCCCCTTCCCCGTCCGACGAGGAGACCCACGTGACGACCGAAGCGGCGACCGGGCCGACCGCCCAGGAGGTGGCCGACGCGCTCGGAGAGCTGCGTGACGACCTCCCCGCGGCGGCCGACGCGGCCGATCGGATCGCCCGAGAACTGCGCGCCGGACGACGCCCCGGCGACGACGACCTACGGCTGATCACCGAGGTCACCACGACGTTCGACACCGTCCGCGGTCAGGTCGAGGCGCTGTCGCCCGGTGCCGAGCCGGCCGCCGACGTCGATGTCCTGTCCGCCGCCCTCGACACGGCGAGGGAGGCCGAGGCCCGCTCCGCGCGGATCCGGCCGCTCCTCGGTATCCAGGGCCCCGAGGTCGTGGCCGAGGAACTGGACGAGATCCGCCGCATGGCGCGGGCCGGAACGGGCGACGGCCTGGAAGCCCTCGCCGAACTCATCGAGGTGACCTCCGGCCCCGACGACGACCTGAAAGCCCCGAGGCTCGCCCAGCAGGCCCGCGACCTGCTGCCCGAACGATGCCGCACCCTCGTCGACGTCGCCCTGATGGGAAAGCTGAAGCTCGGCCCCCCACCACCCGAGTCCGACGAAGATCCGGAGCCGCCCGACCCCCCGACCCCACCGGAAGCCCCCACCCCGAAGCCTCCCGCATCCGACGCCCTGGCAGAACTGGACGACCTGATCGCCGAGACCTTCCCCACCCACCCAGGCGACACCGACACCCCACCCACCGAGAACGCCCCACCCTCCAAGGACCACGCCCCCACCAACGGGAACCCACCCACCGCGTACGAGGCGCCCGCCGAGAACAAGGCGTCCGCTCATGACCCCGTGCCCGTTCACGACCACGCGTCCGCTGCGGGTAAGGCGCCCGGCGCGGGCGGGCTTCCCGCCAAGGGTGACGCCCCCGCTGAGGGAAAGGCGTCCGCACCCGCCAACGACAACACGTCCCCGGACGACTACGCGTCCGTCAAGGGCGACGCCTCCGCCAAGGGTGAGGTGCCCATCAAGGACAAGGCGTCCGCCAAGCACAGCGCGTCCACTGAGGACGATGCGGCTGGTGAGGGAAGTGGGCGCGGCGGGGGTCCTGTCCGGGAGAGCGGTGCTGCGGCTGGAGGGCTTGCTGCTGGAGGGCAGGGAACGGGGCTCGGCGAAGCCTCGTCGGGGGTCGTTGTCCGCCAGGGGGAGCCTGGGGAGGGCGAGGCGGCGGCGGACGGTGTTGGGGAAGCGGGGCCGCAGCATGCGTCGGTGTTGGCCGGGGTCGCGCCCGAGGTCGTTGCGGCGGAGGCGGCTGCGTTGCGGGGTGGCCGATTCGGGGTGGCCGGACGGCTGCGCACCGCCGTGGGGCGGCCGGCGGCCGAGGAGGCGGCGCGGCGCTGTGCGGCGATCGCCGCGGAGATGGCGACCTTCGCCGGGCCGCTGTCGGCCGAGTTCGCCGCGGCGGCGCGGGAGGTGAACGTCAGGGCCCTCGCCGACGACCCCGCGGGGCGGCTGCTGGCCTGGGCCGCCGCCGTGCGCGCCGGGCTGGTGCATCCGACGCCGGAGTCCACCCGGCTCGTGGAGGAACTGACGGTCGTGTTCTCGGGGCTGCCCGGCCTGGTCGAGTGCGGAACCGCGTTCGTGCGGGCGGCCCGCGGGGGCGCCTACCTCGGCGGGGACGCGGCCGGACGGGTGCGGGGCGCCGCCGAGTCCGGGCTGGCCCGCCGGCAGGCCGTGCGGGAGGCGTCCCGGCTGCTGGTGGAGGAGCCGCACCGCAAGATCAAGTACCAGTTCGCCACCGAGGTGTGGAAGGCGATGCTCCAGCCGGACGGGCCGGTGGGCCGGCTGCTGGGCGTCGCCGCCGAGGACGACCCGGAGCGGGTCGACCGGGCCGCCGACGACATCACCCGGCTGCGCGCCGGCGGCGAGATCGACCGCCTGATCGACGAGACCACCCGCCGCCTGGCCGGCCGCCGCAACAAGAAGATCATCGCGGGCGCGCGGCTGCAGCTGGTGAGCAAGATCGAGACCGCGCTGGACACGGTGGGCGAGTGGGTCCGCGCCGTGAAGGAGGCCCGCGACGCGCAGTCCGCCGACGCCTCGGACTGGCGGCTCGGGCCGCTGGGTCAGCTTCAGGAGGCGCTCGGCGGGCACCGGTCCGGCATCCTCGCCGCGTTCGACGACCTCGCGTCCGCGCCCGACGAGCTGTCGGCCGCCGCCGCCGAGGCCGCCCGCGGGCTGGTCGTGCGGACGCTCGACCTGCTCGACGGCGCCGCCCTCCCGGGCACCGAGCCGCCCGTGGCGCAGGTCGTCAACAGGGATCTGCTGCTGGCCCCGGAGATCTCCCTCGACCCGGCCACCCTGGAGCCGCTGGAGCCCCCTGCCGTGGAGCACCTGGCGTCCGTCGCGTTCGCCGCCGACGACGCCTGGCGCGCCGCGTTCGAGGCACGGGCCGCGCGCGGCGACCACGAGGGCACCCGCAGCATCATCACCGTGCTGGAACGCCGCGACCCCCGGATGGTGGCCGACCTGCGCGAACGGCGGGACGAGCTGATCGCGTCCGCCCGCAGGGCCCGGGACGCGCGGATCGAGGAGATCCGCGACCTGGTCGCCCGCTGGGTCCGGGACGGGGCGCTGACCGAGACCGAGGTACGGCGCGCCGAGGAGATCCTCGGCTCCCTCACCGGCGGGCGGCGGGACTTCGATCGGATCGACCGTTCCCTCGACGAACTCCGCGACCGGCTCGAAGGCCAGCGGCGGGCCGGCATCGAACGGGAACGGGCCAGGCTGGAGCAGAGTGCCGCGGAGAACCCGCGCGTCGCCGCCGTCCAGGACCGCATCAGGGAACGGGTGGACCAGGGCGACCTGACCACCGCCCGGGAGTTCCTGGCCCAGGTGGAGGCCGGCAACGAGCTGCCCGAGACCGACGAGAGCGTCGATCACCTGCGGCGCTTCCACCCCGCGTTCTGCGGGGCGTTCGCCGGTGCCGTCCGGGTGGGGGGACGCGTCGGCAAGCAGGACGGCGTGGAGTTCCTCACCCTGCTGAAGAGCGCGCTCCGCGCGGGTCGGGAGGTCGAGGACCCCGGCCTGGCGGAGGCGATGCGGACGGCGGGCATCGACGTCCCCGCCCTGCGGATGGCGCGCCGGGAGGAGTCGCTGGAGGGGATCCGGCAGTGGCAGGCGTGCGGGAACGGCTCCAAGACCGCCGGCAACCTGCGCACGGCCATCGAATCCGTCCTGCGGATGATCGGGCTGGAGGGCGTCCAGCGGGACGTGCCGGGCATCCCGCGCGGGCCGCACCGGATCTGGATCGACCTGGAGCAGGTGCGGGTGGTCGGTGAGGCGCTGCTGCCCGCGTTCGGCTCCCGGATGAGCCCGTCCGGCGACCGGCTCCGGCTGGTGCTGGTGTGGCGCCGTCCCGGTCCGCAGCAGCTCATCGAGATGCTCAAGGGGCAGCCGGAGGACCAGACCGTGCTGGTGTGGTACTTCGGGGTGCTCTCCCCGGACGAGCGCCAGCAGCTCGCCGCCGCCGCCCGCAGGCGGCCCGCCCCGGTGGCCGGGGTGCTCGACGACGCCGCGATCAGCTACCTGGCCTGCCTGCCGGAGGCCGACTGGGCCACCGCGGTCGCGCTGATGGCCCCGTTCACCGCCACCAACCCGTACGCGCCGGTCGGGGACGTGCCCGACGAGATGTTCTACGGCCGCGCCGACCAGCTCCGGGAGGTCACCGACCGCGCCGGCTCGTCGTTCGTCTACGGTGGCCGCCAGCTCGGCAAGTCGGCGCTGCTGCGCAAGGCCGAGCGGCACATCCGCGCCACGGACCAGGACCGCACCGTGATCCTGGAGAACGTCCAGAACATCGGCAAGGTCGCCCCGCTGGCGTCGCTGTGGTCCAAGCTCGCCGACAAGCTCGCCCAGGCGGGGGTGCTCCCCGCCGGGCTGGTCCACCGTGAGCAGGTCTGCGACGGCGTCCGCGCGTGGGTCGGCGCGGACTCCCGCCGCCAGGTGCTCATCCTGCTCGACGAGGCCGACCACTTCCTCAACGAGGACGCCAAGGGCGCCCGGTTCGAGAACGTGATCGCCCTGCGCGACCTGATGAACGAGACCCGCAACCGGGTGAAGGTCGTGTTCGCCGGCCTGCACCAGACCGCCCGGTTCCAGAGCCTCACCAACCAGCCGCTCGCCCATCTCGGCACGCCCATCGCGGTCGGACCGCTGGAGCCGCAGAACGCCTTCGACCTGCTGGTCCGGCCGCTGGCGACGCTGGGCTTCCGGTTCCCCGAGCAGCTGGCGGCCCGGGTGATCGCGGAGGCCAACAACGCGCCCGCGCTGGTCCAGCTGTTCGCCGAGGAGCTGCTGAAGCGGCTGCGGCGCGGTTCGCGGGCCGCGCGGCCGATCCCGTACGAGATCACCGGCGAGGACGTCGCGGAGGTGTGGCGGGACAAGACCCTGGCCCGCGGCTTCCGCGACCGCTTCGAGTGGACCCTCAACCTCGACAAGCGCTACAAGGTGATCGCCTACACGGTGGCGCTGCAGGCCCTCACGGAGGACGCCGCCGCGTCGCTGGGCGTCGGCGACCTGTGGGAGCAGTGCCGGTACTGGTGGAAGGAGGGCTTCGAGGACTGCACCAGCGACGGCTTCCGCAGCCTGCTCGAGGAGTGCGTCAACCTCGGTGTCCTCGGGCTGGACGTCGACGGGTACCGGCTGCGCACCCCGCACATCCTCAATCTGCTCGGGGGGACCGCCGAGGTCGAGGAGGTGCTGGAGAACGCGGCCGACTTCGAGCAGCCCGACAGCTTCGACGCGTACTCCTACCACGGGACCTACCAGGAGGGCCCCGAGCGTTCCCCGCTCAGCAGCCGGCAGATCTCCACGCTGTTCCGCCCGCACGACCTCGTCCACGTGGTGACCGGGTCGAGGGCCCTGCACGTGAAACGGGTCGCCCATGCTCTCGAGGCGGAGGAGACGGTGCATCCGGGCGTCCGGGTCCACCTCGTCTGCCAGGGGCGGCTCACCTTCGAGGGCGCCGTCCAGCGGGCCGCGGGTCACGAGGGGCACACCCTGATCGTGGTGAAGCTGCCCGAGGGCAAGACCAGGCAGCAGTTCCGGCCGCGGCTGGAGGAGGCGCTCGCCGCGGTGTCGGCCCAGCATCGCGGGACGCTCGCCGTCGTGCTGGTCACCGGGCCCGACCTGGCGTGCGTGTGGCGTGACCTGCTCGTCCAGGACGGGATCGACGTCGTCCAGCTGCGCCGCTTCGACCGGCTGGCGATCCGGCAGTGGATGTGGGAGGAGTCGTACGGGTTCACCGACGAGGCGGGGCAGGACGCGCTGCTGGCCGTTACCGGCGGCTGGCCCACGCTCATCGGCCAGGTCGTCAACCGGATCCACGAGCACGGCGCTGATCGCGACGTGGCGCTGCGGCACTGCCGGGAGTACCTGCGGCGGTCGGCGGCGCAGTTCGTGGCCGAGACCGGGGTGCTGGCCGACGAGTGCCTGGCGGCGGCCTGGCGGGTGTTGGTCGCCGAGGACGCTCCGGAGCCCGCCGGATACCTCGCCGACCTGCTCGACCTGCACGCCGAGGAGGTCGCGGCACTTTGCCCGGAGGCCCTGGAGGAGCACGGGTACGGCGGCACCGCCGACCTGGTGGAGGCGTTGCGGCTGCTGGGTGCGCTGGAGCCGAGAGAGGGCCGGTTGGCCTGTGAGCCCGTTCTCGCCGGGGCCACCCGCGCCATGGACGAGTCCCGGTGACGCCGAGGGACCGGGCGGCCCTGGAGCCGATCCTGCGGATCGTCGCGGAGACGGTGCGTTCACGACCGGGTGCCGCCATGGTGCCCGGTGCCCGGCGGTTGGTGCGGGAGAAGGCCGCCTGGCTGGTGGAACTGCTGCGGCGTTCGCCCGCTCTCCGCGCGCATGCCGCCGCCGTCCTGGCCGCGCGACGGCCCGACGCGCGCACCCGCGCCCTGGCGGCCCTGCTGCTGAGCCCGGACGACGGCGTGGTCGACGCGGTGATCACCTGGCTGGACCTCGGTCGTGCCCCCACAGCTGATCGTGAGGCCGAACGCCACGCGCGGCGCGTCGCCGACCTCCGCAAGAGGCTGCAGGCCGAACGAACCCGCCGGGCGTACGCGGACGAGGACGCCCGCAGGTCCCGCGAACTGTTGGACGAGATGCGCGTCGCGAAAGCCGACCTGGAGGGCCGCGTCGCCGCGCTCAACCAGCGGCTCACGATCGAGCAGAGCCGCTGGCGGGAGCCCCGGACGATCGCGGCGGGGCTGCTGCGCACGCTGGAACGACCACCGTCCCCAGGGGACGACGCAGCCGCCCGGGACCCCAAGAACGACTCGGTCGCCGAGCCGTACACCGAGGTCCTGCGCACCGCGGCGGCCGACATCGGGCGGACGCCCGACGAACTGCTGCACGTCGTGCGGGCCATCGCCGACCCGGCCTCGGTCCGGCCTCGGGCCCAGGCCGTACGGGAACTCGACCTGCGGATCACCCCGCTGGGCGGGGACACCCAGATCGGCGGCTCGTGCCTGCTGGTCGAGGCCGGAGGGACCAGGCTGCTGATCGACGCGGGACTGCGTCCGGGGCATCCGCCGCAGCCGCCCCGCGACATCGGGCGGGCGACCGACGGGCCCCTGCACGGCGTCGTCGTGACGCACGCGCACAACGACCACTGCGGGTACGTCCCGGCGCTGGCGTCCCGCGACCCGGCGCCGCGGATCCTGGCGACACCGGAGACCGTCCGGCTCATGCCGGTGATGTGGGCCGACGGAGCCAAGCTCATGCGGGACCGCTCCCGCGGGTTCGGCCGGTGGGGCGCCGAGGCCCCCGCCCACTACGGCTCCGCCGAGATCGACGCGGCGGCGCGGCGCTGTGAGGAGGTGCCCTTCGGGGTGCCTCGCAGGGTGGGTGAGCTGACGGTGGAGCTGTTCCCCGCCGGGCACATCCTGGGCGCGGCCGGTGTGGTCGTCCGTGCGGGTGAGCGCAGGGTCGTCGTGACCGGTGACATCTCCGGGTTCCGGCAGGAGAGCGTCGACGGGTACGCCCTGCCGGACTCCGCCCGGGACGCCGATCTGCTGGTCCTGGAGAGCACCTGCTGCGGCGACGAGCACGATCCACGGAACCTACGGGTGGGGGACTTCGTCCGCGAGGTCCGGGAGGTCTGCCAGGGCGGCGGACGGGTGCTGATCCCCGCGTTCGCCCTCGGCCGTGCGCAGGAGATCGCCCTGCTCCTGCGCCGTCACCTGCCGGAGGTGCCGGTGCGGATCGACGGGCTGGCCGTCGATGTCAGCACCGCGTACGAGATGGCCACCAAGGGCTCCGCCCGTTCCCTGTCGATCTTCGGTGGCCCCGTCGCGGTCGCCGAGCGGCCCGCCGAACTGGACACGTTCCGTACCGGCGTGGTCATCACCACCTCGGGCATGCTCCGGGGCGGCCCGGTCGTCCGGTGGGCCGCCCGCATCCTCCCCGAACCGGGCAGCGCCCTGTTCATCTCGGGCTACCAGGACGAGGAGTCGACCGGAGGGCGGTTGCTGGCACACCGGAACGGGACGTTCACGCTCCACGACCACGGACGCGAGGTCACCGTCCCGGTACGAGCGCGCATCACGGACATGCGGCTGTCCGCACACGCCGACCGCCGGGGCCTCCTGGACATCGCCGACGAGGTCGGAGCCCACCGGACCATGCTGGTCCACGGCGCTCTCCAGCGGCAGAGGATGTTCCGCGAGGTCCTGAGGATCCGAGGCCACGACACCGTCGAGACCACCCGCTGGACCGCCCCCTGACCTCTGGAACCGTCCTCAGCCGGGGAGGCCATACCGGCCGAGGAGGGGGACGAAGTGGGCGGGGGTCACCAGTTCCTCCTGGACGAGGTGGTTGTGGCGCTTGGTGAAGGCGAAGACCTCGTCCATGCCGCCGGGGCCGATGGGCTGGACGAGGCGTCCGCCTTCGGTGAGTTGCTCTGTGAGGGGTTCCGGTACGTGGGGGGCGGCTGCCGCGACCACGATGCCTTCGTACGGAGCATGGTCGGGGAGGCCCTGCGTACCGTCACCGACGACCACGGTCACGTTGTGGACGTCGGTCTTCGCGAGGTTGGCGCGGGCCTGGTCGGCGAGGTCAGGCTGACACTCGATGGACCAGACCTCCCGGGCGAGCCTCCCGAGCAGTGCCGTCTGGAAGCCGAGGCCCGTCCCGACCTCCAGGACGCGTTCCTTCCCGGTGAGCCGGAGAGCGGTGAGCATCTGCGCGATGAGGGAGGGCTGCGTCGTCACCTGGCCGTGAGGGATCGACAGGGGCACATCCAGGTACGCCGCCCGAGTGTGCTCAGCGGGAACGAACAACTCCCGAGGTGTCCTCCGGAACGCCTCCAGTACGCGCCTGTCGGTGACCCCGTGCTCCTGCAGGACCTGGACGAGCACCTCTTCCATGGTCAGCCCTCCGGGGCCGAGGCGACCTGCCGCAGGACGAAGTCCAGGTACGCGCGGAACCGGCGCTGCGCCTCCGGGGACTGCGGCGGGAGCCGCCCCTCGGGAAGGAGGAGCCCGGCGTGGACGAAACTGTTGATCGACCAGATGGACGTCCACAACACCAGCGTCGCGTCCACGTGCGGCGGAACGACCTGCCGGACCAGGTCCCCGACCCGCATCATCCAGGCCCACCCGAACCGCTCGTCGAAGTCCGTGATGTCCTGGGCGTCGGACATCCACCGGTGCATCCACAGCGACGGCATCTCCGGATGGTCCAGCGAGAAGTCCAGGAACCGGTCCACCAGCCGCACCAGCCAGTCGGCGTCGGGCGTGAACTCCGCGATGACCGGCTCGAGGTACGCGTTCCGCCGCCCGATGGCCCGCTCCATGACGGCGAAGTACAGATCCCGCTTGCGCATCCCGCCCAGCTCGGCCCCCGCCGCCTCCGAGATCATCTCCAGGCTCACGGCGTCATACCCCAACTGCGCGAACAACCGCGTAGCGGTGTCCACCACCCGATCCTCATCCCCGTTCATCACGACCCCCCCGATGACCTCTAGGTCCCCCATCCCCACCCCGACACACCCCGAGCCGTACGGCCAGGCCCCGGATAGACGCGGACCGAGAACCATCCCGCGGAGAATCTCCTGTCGCTTCACGCGGGCCTTGCTCTCCGTGGGTACGTCGAGTCGGACGGAGGTCGGGAGGAGAGGGGATGAGGGATGCGGGCCGTGAGTTATGACGCTTACGCCTCCGACAACGCGCGGTTGCGGGTCGGTGAGGTCGCCGATCCCAAGGTCGGGCCTGGGCAGGTGCTCATCGAGGTCCGGGCGGCGGGGGTGAACCCGGTGGACTGGAAGGTCATGGCCGGGGGGCTCGACGGGATGATGGACGCGGTGTTCCCGGTGATCCCCGGGTGGGACGTGGCGGGAGTGGTGCGGGCGCTCGGGGCCGACACGCCGGAGTTCGCGGTCGGGGACGAGGTGATGGCGTACGCGCGCAAGGACGTCGTGCACGCGGGGACGTTCGCGCAGTACGTGGCGGTGGCGGCGCCCGCGGTGGCGCGCAGGCCGGACGGTCTCGGGTGGGCGGAGGCCGGGGGCCTGCCGCTGGCGGGGCTGACCGCGTTGCGGTGCCTGGACCGGCTGGGCGTCGGCGAGGGGGACACGCTGCTGGTGCACGGGGCGTCCGGGGGGACGGGCGGGTTCGCGGTGCAGATCGGCCGGGACCGCGGGGCCCGGGTCATCGGCACCGCCTCCGAGCGCAACCACGACTACCTGCGGGAGCTGGGGGCCGAGCCGGTCG
>DATADI010000341.1:0-2792 GCA_036258615.1 Thermomonospora sp.
CGGCCCCCGCTCACGCACTTGGCAGCAGCGCGCGAGTGACTTCGTCGTGTCACGGGATCTTTGCTGTATGCGATGGATTCTTCAATCCGGGCGCAAAGATCCGTCAGACAGGCTCTAGCCCCCCAGCTGAGTGCCTGCCGCGCACGGCTGCGGGCAGGCGGTGACGCGGTTACTCCGAGCGCTGCTGCGGGATCCCCGCCAGCAGTGCCCGCACCTCGGCCTCGCGGTAGCGGCGGTGGCCACCCAGGGTGCGAATGGAGGTCAACTTGCCTGCCTTCGCCCAGCGGGTGACGGTCTTGGGGTCGACGCGGAACATCGTCGCCACCTCAGCGGGCGTCAGCAGGGGCTCGGCCTCTGGCGTTCGTGCTGACATGTTGTGCGGCCTCTCCTCCGTGGACCGATCACGATCCTGCGATGTCTGTTGATCTGGCGCGGTCACCGGATGTCCCCTATGGCCCGAAAGAGCCACTATGACATCACAAGGTGTAACCTTGCCACCACACAGCGCCACAAGCAAGTCCCTGGCTGTAACTGCGTGTTCGTGGTGACTGCCTCACGCTGCGTGATTCTAGCGACACGTATGGTCGCATCGCGCGCGGATTCAGGAAGTTTTGGTCAGTTCGCGGATTCCAGGGCCCGCACCGCACGCCATCGGGCGGTCAGCCGCTGATACATCGCCACGGTGAGTTCTCTCTCACCCCGCTCGGCGGCGGCCAGCGCGACGGTCACCTCGCGGACCGACTCGTCGGCCCGCAGCCGCTCGTCGTCGAGCAGGTGCACCAGGCCGCCGTAGTCGAGTTCCACCAGCGAGCCGGGGTGGAAGACGGCCAGCCGCCGGGCCACCGCCTCCAGCCGCCCCGCCGCCGGCCCGCCCTCGGGGCCGTCCTGCGTCAGCCGTACCGCGCGGTCCAGCCGGCGCCGCGCGACCCCCAGGGTCGTCACGTAGAGCAACGTCCGCATCGGCGCCGCCATCGTCGGGCCCCCGTCGGGCTGCCCGGTCACCCAGGTGCCCGCCGGGCCACGCGGCTCCCCGGGGTCCTGCGAGCCGGAGCCCCGGGCGCCGAGGGACAGCGAGCGTTCCGCCGGGTCGAACGGGACGAACCACTCCAAGGGCACGGTCCATTTACTGGTGGTGATGTGCGGATGCAGCGAACGCCCGCCCGACCGCCACCGTTCGAACTCGGCGGCGGCCCGCTCGGCCGCGTCCGGCGGCACGAACGCCCCGGACAGCCCCGGCGGCAGCGACCGCGCGAACTCCGCCCACGCCAGCCACGACCGCAGGCGGGTCTCCCATGGGCAGACGAACAGCGTCCCGTTCACCCGCCGCACGTACGCGTGCGGGCTCTCCGCCTCCGGTGCGACCACCGGCGGCGCGGACACCAGGCGGCGCACCGCCTCGCCGTGCTCGGCCGCCAGCGCCCGCGCCCACCGCGGGCGCCGCGCCGACTCGGCGTAGGCCCGCCACACCGACCGCACCGGCTCCGGGAACGCGGTCACCGGCTCGTAAACCCTCAGGTAGGCGGCATAGGGCAGCACGGGGGCATCGTGACACGGCGCCCCGCCGGGCTCCGCCGGGTTCGGCCCTAACGAGATCGTGGCGTTACTGCGCCCGATCCGCGCGTACCTGTCCACGCCGTCCGTCTTACGCTGATCGGGAGGCAGAAAGGAGTCACCACCGTGACCAATGTCTTCGGGTCGCCCCACAAGGGCACCGGACCCTCCCATGAGCAGGTCGTCTTCTGTCACGACGAGGCCAGCGGCCTGCGCGCGATCATCGCCGTCTACTCCACGGCGCTCGGCCCCTCGCTGGGCGGCACCCGCTTCTACCCGTACGCCTCCGAGGACGAGGCGCTCGCCGACGTGCTCAACCTGTCCCGGGCGATGGCGTACAAGAACGCCCTGGCCGGGCTGGACCTCGGCGGCGGCAAGGCGGTGATCATCGGCGACCCGGCGACCGACAAGTCCGAGGCGCTGCTGCGCGCCTACGGCCGGTTCGTGGAGTCCCTGAACGGCCGCTACTACACCGCCTGCGACGTCGGCACCTACAGCGAGGACATGGACGTCGTCGCCCGCGAGAGCCGCTTCGTGACCGGCCGCACGGTCGAGCACGGCGGGGCGGGCGACTCCTCGGTGCTGACCGCGTTCGGCGTCTACCAGGGCATGCGGGCCGCCGCCGAGGCCGCGTGGGGAAGCCCCACGCTGCGCGGCAGGCGCGTCGGCGTCGAGGGCGTCGGCAAGGTGGGGCACCGGCTGGTGGAGCACCTGCGCGCGGACGGCGCGGAGGTGGTGGTCTGCGACGTGAACGAGGAGGCGCTCGAACGGGTCCGCGTCCGGCATCCCGAGGTCGAGGTGGTGGCCGACTCCGCCGCCCTGATCAGGTCCGACCTGGACGTGTACTCGCCGTGCGCGCTGGGCGGCTCCCTGGACGACGACACGGTGCCGCTGCTGCGCGCCCGGGTGGTGTGCGGCGGGGCCAACAACCAGCTCGCGCACCCCGGCGTGGAGAAGCGGCTGGCCGACCGGGGCATCCTGTACGCGCCCGACTACGTGGTCAACGCGGGCGGGGTGATCCAGGTCGCCGACGAGATCGAGGGCTTCAGCTTCGAGCGGGCCAAGGCCAAGGCCGCGCAGATCTTCGACACCACCGCGCGGATCTTCGCCCTGGCCGCCGAGGAGGGCGTGCCCCCGGCGGTGGCCGCCGACCGGCTGGCCGAGCGCCGGATGTCCGCCATCGGGCGGCTCCGGGGCATCTGGCTGGGCCGCTGAGACGACGGCGCGGCCCCCCCCCGGCC
>DATADI010000342.1:0-2986 GCA_036258615.1 Thermomonospora sp.
CGGCCCCCGCCTTTATGGCGGGGGCCGATTTCACGGTTTCAGCAGTTGCCCGTGACGGGCTTCCCGGCGAACCGGTCGGACAGGAAGTTCATCGAGTCGGACCGGCTCGTCAGCGCGCCCTGGATGTGCCCGGACAGCGGATAGGACCTGAAGGTGACGTTGCCGCCGAGCGCGCACCAGTCCTTGCGCAGCGCCTCGGCCTGCGCGAACGGGATCATCGCGTCGACCGCGCCGTGCCCCTGGAAGACCGGCGCGGCGGGCTTGGTGCCGCCGAGCTTGTTCTCGTTCAGCCGGGCCTGCCACACCGGCGACTCCAGCGGGTTGGTGTGCGCGAAGTCGGTGATCCTCTTGAACGCCGTGCCGAGGAACGTCGAGACGCCGTCGGCGCTGAGCAGGCAGATGTCGCCGCTCCTGGCCAGCAGCTCACGGCCCTTGTCGTTGAGGTAGCTCTCCAGGTCCAGTTCTGGGTAGGCGGCGTCGAGGCCCACGCTGGCGAGGAAGGCCAGCGCCACGTACGGGCCGCCGTCCAGGTTCTCGCCCACCGCGGTCAGGTCGGCGGGCACACCGTTCGCGGCGACGCCCTTGAGGTCCAGCTCGGGCGCGTAGGTGGCGGCGAGCTGCGCGGCCCACCCGGCGGACGTGCCGCCCTGGGAGTAGCCCCAGACACCCACCGGCGTGGAGGCGTTAAGCCCCGTGCCGGGCAGGCGCTGCGCGGCGCGGAGGATGTCGAGCACCGCCCGTCCCTGCGACCTTCCGACCTCGTAGGTGTGCTGCTTCCCGGGTATCCCCAAACCCTCCATGTCGGTGATCGCGACGGCCCAGCCCCGGTTCAGCGCGCCCGCGATGAACGGGCCCTCGTAGTCGAGGCCCTTGGTGAGGGTGTACGAGGGCGCGCACTGGTCGCCGATGCCCCGCGTGCCGACGGCGTACGACACCAGCGGGCGCTGCCCCGGCCCCTCCCACGCCTTGGTCGGGACCAGCACGGTGCCGGTCACAGGGATCACGTCGCCGGTGGCGTTCTCCGACCGGTACATCACCTGCCAGGCCTTGACGCCCGCATAGGGGTACTGCGAGATCGGCTGCAGGACGAACTTCGACTCACGCGAACGGATGACGTCGCCCGCCTCCCCCGGCGGCAACGGCGACGGCGGCGCGTAGAACGGGTCGTCGGCGGGCGCCGGGGAGGGCTCGGCCACGGCGGGTGTCGCGGCCAGCGTGGTGCCCGCCAGCGCCGCGCCCAGGCAGGCGGCCAGGACGGCGCGCACGGCCCGGCGTCTGCCACGGCGATGCGGTGTTCCGGAACGGGAGGGACGAAGGGCGATCGTCATGGGGTGGGACCCTTTCGCTCGGCCGCGTGGTCCCGCCGGAATCTAGGAATCCCCCGTTCCGGTCACTAGTGGGGTGTGTGAGCGCATCACGGCCGTGGCCCTGTGCCCATGGCAGGAAAACGGCTCGTACCTGCGAGGGAGCAGGGTCACCGCTTATGGGGAGGTCGCGGGAAAGGCGCGGGCGGTTCACTGCGAGTGCGGCCGAAAACGCCGTTTCATCCCGCCCCCCAGGAGCTTCTGTGAACAAGCCTTCCGTTCGCCATGTCACCGCGTTCGCCCTCGTGCTCGCCGCCGGTGCCGCCGCCGTCGGGACCGCCGGACCGGCCGGAGCCGTCGAGAGGACCGCCAAACCCCGGGTCGCCGGCGTCAGCGGCCACGCCGACATCCGCCTGCCGTACCACCCCGACGCCGACGTCCGCTCGTTCACCTTCCACGCGCAGGCCGCGCCGTACACCCGGCCGTTCACCGGGCCCGGCGGCGAGCCGCGGATCCCCGGGCTGCCCACCGACGCCAAGGGCACCGTGCGGATCTCCCACCACTTCGCCCGGACCGGCAAGACGATCACCGCCGACGGCCGGGTCGACGCCCTGGTCACCGCCCCCGGCGTCGTCACCCTCACCGCGATCATCACGCGGGTGGACCCGGACGGCCCGCCGTGGATGGGCAGGCGGCTCGGGTTCAGCGTGTACGACGGCGGCCCGGACACCCCCGGGCGCTCCCGCGACCGCGTCGGGTTCTCCTGGGACGTCGTGAGCCTCACCGTCAACGACAGGGGCGAGGCCGAGGAGGTGCCCGTCGGGACCGGCCTGGCGCCCGCGCCGTTCGCCCCGGTCACCAAGGGCGGCTACACGGTCGTGCACGCGGACCTGCCGCCGATGCCCCCGCGCTAGGCCCCGGTCAGCCCGCGTCCCGGGGGCCGGTGTAGCGGAGGATCCGGGCGATCATCTCCCTGGCCTCGGCGACCTCGGCGGCGCGGTCGCGGTCGGGCTCGGCGTACCCGCGGGTGTGGAAGCCGTCGGTGATGACGGCGACCCAGCGGGCGGCCGTCTCCACCGGCAGCCGGGGATCGGCCAGGCCCTCCTTCCGCAGCCGCTCCACGATCGCCGCGATCCCCTGGAACAGCCGCTGGTCGCTCTCGGCCACCAGGTCGGCGACCCGGGGGTCGCGGTGCGCCTGGGCGAGGACCTCCACGATCAGCCCCGGCATGATCGGGTGCGCGGCCTCGGCGGCGAGGTGGTCCACCACCCGCATCAGGCCCGCCCACGGATCGGGGTCGGCGGCGGCGGAGGCGAACAGCGCCTCCCACTGGTCCTGCTCCAGCTCGAAGATCCCGTAGAAGATCTCCTGCTTGGACGCGAAGTAGTGGAACAGGTTGCCGCTGCTGACCCCGGCCGCCCGGCAGATCTCGGCGGTGGTGGTCCTGGCCAGCCCCTTGGTCGCGAAGAGCCCCACCGCCGCGCCGAGGATCTGCTCCCGCCGCTGCCGGTGCTTCTCTGGATCAACGGTCCGCATCGGCCCCCTCACCACCGTCCCGCCCGCCGGGCCCCTCGCCCGGCCGCCCGCCCGGCCGTTCGCTGGGCGAGAGACTACGCGGCTCGGTGGCGGCCTCGCGGTCCTTCCGGCGGCGCTTGCGGACCTCCTCCACGGCGACGCCGACC
>DATADI010000343.1:0-2938 GCA_036258615.1 Thermomonospora sp.
CGAGGAGTGTGAAGCCGTCCGGTTCGCCCTGGCCCTCCTGGCGGGCGTCTGCCCCACCGCCGCCCGAAGCACCGGCGTCCTCGGCGCGTTGCGCGGCTTCACGAACGCCGCCCCCGACCCTCACCGCGCCGCCACGCTCCGCCTCGCCCTGGCCCTGGCCGAGGACGACACCAGCGCCCTGACCACCGTCGTAGCCGAGACCACCCCGCTCACCGACCTCGACGAGGTCCCGAGCCCCTATGCCCCCATCCGTGGTGTCGCCCTGAACCTTCTGAAACACATGGCCGAGAAGGAACTGTCCCTGCTGATGGGCGACTGACCCTCACACCTCAGCGGCGTACTCCTCGCGAGGGCGGAGGGCCTGGAGGGCGGTTCGGGGGTCGTCGGCGAAGAAGCGGATGGTGCGGGCCTGGGCACGGCGGCCCAGGGGGCGGATGGCCGTGACGGGCTCGGAGAGTTCGACGATCAGGTTGGTCTGGGAGGCGACCGCGACGGCGAGGCGGTCGTCGTCCACGGTGACGAGGCCGGTCTCGTTGAAGTTGCGGGCGTGGCGGACCTCGGTGATCAGGTCGCGGGGGATCCGGAGGTCGAAGAACGCGCCGTAACGGATGCGCAGGTGGCCGGGGGTCACGACGTGCGGCCGGGTGATGCAGGCCGCGAGGACCGCCAGGCCGATGAGGACCCCGTACGCGTCCAGGACGAGGACGGCCAGGCGTACCGGCTCCGGGACGTCCATCGCGCGGAGCACGATGTCCACGCCGACCAGCTCGACGGCCATCGCGAACAGCCACAGCAGCATGGTGGAGGTCTGCTCGCGGGAGTAGGAGACGGCGACGCCGCCCGGGGGCACTCCGTCGCGCCGCCTGGTCGCCCACAGGAACAGGCTGACCATGCCCTGGGCGTCGAAGCCGATGATCCGCCGCAGTACGCGGGCGGTGGTGCGCGTCATGCTCGCTCCTTCAGGATCGTCACCATGGATCGGAAGCAGGCGGCCTGTGCGGGCGACAGCTCCATGGCCATGTGCTCCAGCCAGCCGCCGCCGGTGTCCGGCCCGCCCAGGCTCGTGACCATCGCCGACGCCATCTCGGGCGGCAGGTGGTCGGCCAGGTCACGGGCCAGGCCGGGGATCCGGGGATCGTCGGCGCGCGCGTCGGCCAGCTCGTCCAGCCGCGCGTACAGGTCGTGGCTGCGGGCGATCGCCTCGGGCTCCAGCAGCGGACGGAACAGCTCCACCAGCTCGGCCCGGTCGCGGGGGTCGGCCCCGGTGTCGATCACCGTCAGCATCTCGCGGTCGAAGTCGGCGAAGCCCGACAGCCCGGCGGGCACGGCCCGCAGCAGCTCCGCCATGTCGGGGGACACCGTGGAGTCCGGGTGCAGGTCGGTCTCGGTCAGCAGCGCCGCCAGCCGTCTCCGCCGCGCCGCGATCGCCCGTTCCTGCCGGGCCAGGTCGGCGTCCAGCTCCAGGAGCACCTCCCGCAGCTCCCGGCCCCGGTCGTCGGCGAGCACGTCGCGGATCTCGTCCAGCGACAGGCCCAGCTCCGCCAGCCGCCGCACCCGCGCGAGCGCCACCGCGTCCCGCAGCCGGTACTCACGGTAGCCGTTGGGCAGCCGCTCGGGCTCGGGCAGCAGCCCGAGGTGGTGGTAGTGCCGCACGGTGCGGGTGGACACCCCGACCAGCGCGGCGAGTTCGCCGATCCGCATACCACCATGAGAAACGTTGACGCTACGGCAAGGTCAAATCCGCCGCGTGACCCGGGCCGTCCCGTGGGTAGGAGCGGTCGGCGACGGCCGAACGACGGGAGGGCACCATGACGATCACGACCGACCACGTCCGCCGCCTGCTGGACACCGACGCCCCCGACGCCGCGCTGGTCCTGGTGGACGGGCACCCGGAGATCTCCACCGCGCCCGCCGCGGAGGGCGTCCTGGTGGTGGTCAGCCGCGACGACCTGATGCGCGACCACGGGCAGCCGCCGGGCGAGGAGGAGATCCGCGACATCGCCCAGGCCCTCAACACCGCCGTCACCGAACTCGGCGGCTGACGCCGTCAGGGACGCGGGGATTCGCGGGTCCAGGTCTTGGTCCCCGGGCGGCGGCCCAGCGCCGCCGCGCACCGGGGGCACACCCGCCTGACCTGGTCGGCCGCGCCGCCGGACGCCGGGAGGACGTCCGGCCAGGCGACGTGCGGAAAGCGGTTGAGCCGCGTGCGGCTCAGGGCCAGCCCGCACAGGGTCTGGTTCGTCCCGGGGTGCCAGGCGTGGACCTCGCCCGCGGGCAGCCGGACGCCCTCCGGGTCCACCCACGTTCCGGACGCGGCCACCGCCGCCGATCGCGCTCGCGCGGCCATGCCCGGCTGGTGCCCCACAGTCGGCCGGGCTAACGGCGCATGGCCGTGGCGTCGCTGGGCAGGGCCCCGGTGACCAGCGGAAACGCCGAGCACTGGGAGGCGATCATGAGTGAGCAGCCGGAGGAGACCGGACGCGGGGTGAGCGAGGAGCGCAGCGGGGTCCCGGAGACCCCGACGGAACGGGAGACGTCGCGGCGGCCCGCCGGGGAGTCCCCCGAGGGGCCCTCCGCCGAGGAACGCGAGACCGGGCGCACCGACCAGGACGTCGATCCCGGCGAGGGCGTGTGAGGTTTCGCGCCCGTGGGGCGGGGACGACCACCGGGCACGTTGGCGACGAGGAGTGAAGATGCGACGCACGGTGTCGAGTGCCCTGGCCGCCGCCGGGATCGTGGGGGTCGCGTGGCGGCTCGGCAGGCGGTCCGGGCGCAGACGGCGGCAGGACGAGGCGGACCGGTGGCTGGTGGTCACCGTGAACTGCCCGGTCGAACGGCTGTCGGGCCCGCTGCCCGAGCCGCTGGCGCGGATCAGCGAGTCCGTCGAGGTCCGCGTCCGGACGGCGCCCGGCGGGCGGGGCACGGAACTGGCCGCCCG
>DATADI010000344.1:0-5453 GCA_036258615.1 Thermomonospora sp.
GGCGGGTCGCCCGGCCGCGCTCGTCGTGCGGTGCGTGCCGGATCAGTGCATCGCGATCGGAGCCTGCTGGTCCGACGGGGTGGCCGGCCTGCTGCGCGGCAGGAACAGCGCGGGCAGGAACGCCAGCGCCATCAGGCCCAGCGCCCACCAGTAGGTCGCGGCGAACGACGCGGCCATCGGCGGCACCAGCTTGGCGAGCACCTCGGGCGGCAGCTCGAGCATCTCGCCGATGCCGCCGCCTCCGCCGCCCTCGCCGCCGGTCGACGGGAGCCGGTCGGTCATCTCGTTGGTCAGGATGACCGAGATCGCGGCGGTGCCGATGGAGCCGCCGACCTGCTGGATGATGTTCAGCGCCGTGCTGGCCCGCGGGACCTCGTCGTGGCCGAGCGTCTGCAGCGCGGCCGACATGGTCGGCATCATGGTGGCGCCCATGCCGAGCCCCATCACGAAGAACTCGGCGCCCAGCAGCCAGTACGAGGTGTCGGCCTCGATCTGGGTGAGGCCGAGCGTGCCGACCACGATCAGCAGCAGGCCGACCAGCACCACGCGGCCGGGGCCGATCCGGTCGGTCAGCTTGCCGCCGACGGGCATGGTCAGCATCGCGCCCAGGCCCTGCGGGATCAGCAGCAGACCGGTGGTCAGCGCCGACTCGCCCCGCACCACCTGGAAGTACAGCGGCAGCAGCAGCATGGAGCCGAAGAACGCGATGGCGAACAGCGTCATGGTCAGCGAGGCCGCCGCCACCGACCGGCGGCGGAACAGCCGCAGGTCGATCAGCGGGTTGGCGGCCCTGAGCGCCCGGACCACGAAGGCCGCCACCAGCACCGCGCCGACGACGGTCGTGGTCAGCACCGGGGCCGAGGTGAAGGAGCCCTTCTCGGCGCCGGTCGCCAGGCCGTAGATCAGCGAGGCCAGGCCGGGGGACAGGAACACCAGTCCCGGCAGGTCGAGCTTCTCGGTCGGCTGCGGAGTGTCGCGTTCCAGGATCTTCCACGCCATGAACAGCGCGATGGCGCCGATCGGGACGTTGATGTAGAAGATCCAGCGCCACGACACGTCGTCGACCAGCCAGCCGCCCAGGATCGGGCCGGTGATCGGGCCGAGCAGCATCGGGATGCCGACGACCGCCATCACCTGGCCGACCCGGGTGGGCCCGGCCTTCTGGGTCAGGATGGTCATGCCGGCGGGCATGATCATGCCGCCGCCGAGGCCCTGCAGCACCCGGAAGGCGATCAGGGACTCCGCCGACCAGGCCATGCCGGCCAGCGCCGAGCCGATCACGAACAGCAGCAGCGACACCATGTACAGCCGCTTGGTGCCGAACCGGGCGCACGCCCAGCCGGTCACCGGGATCACGGTGGCCAGCGCCAGGGTGTACCCCGTCGCGATCCACTGGATCTGCGACAGCGGGGCCTTGAACTCGTGGGTCAGCTCGGGGATGGCGACGTTGACGACGGTGACGTCGAGGATCGCCATGATCGCGCCCAGCACCACCACCGAGGCGGTCGCCCAGACGCTCTTGTCGAGCTTCTCGGGACCGGGCTCACCACCGCCGGGCGGCGCGGTCACCTCCGGGGGAGCGGAAGACTTCAACAGTGCGGTCCTATCATCAGGGCCCGGAACTCCGGGCGGTTCAGGATCGGGGCGAGCGCCTTCACCAGCCCCGTGCGCTCCTCCTCGGTCAGTGACTCGGCGAAGCGCCGCATGTCGTCGCGGCGCGACGCGCACACCCGGGCCACCAGTTCGCGCCCGGCGGGGGTGGGCGTGATCCGTTTGACGCGCCGGTCGAGGGGGTCCTCGTGCCGTTCCGCCAGCGTGTGGCGGACCAGCGCGTCGACCGCGCGGCCGGTGGCGGCCAGGGAGAGCCCGAGTCCGTCCGCCAGTTCGTGGAGGGCCGGGGGGCTGGGTGCCCGGTCCACCAGGAACAGCGCGCGGACCTGCGACAACGACAGGTCCAGCTCCAGGATGTCGCGGAAGATGTCGCCTTGGGCGGTCTTCATCAGGTGCGTCACCAGAGTGCCGAGCCCGTCGGTGAGGCGGTCCACCGAGGAGATTGCTTGCACGCACGCAACCTTATCGGCCGCGCAAGGAAGAGATCTAATGATTTTTCTGTGGGCTGGGTCTCGCGGGTCCGGGACGTGCGGATCGGGAGCCTGCCAGGCCGGGAGGGTCGAAGGGGATGGAGGAGGAGTTTATCGGCATCCCGGTGTGGTCCTCGCATCGGGATGGGGTCCGGCCGAAATCCCCCTGGCGGGGGAGGCCGCCGCCGCTGCCGGGTGAGGCCCGCCGAGGGGGCGGCGCGCGATCGTGAGGGTGCCCGGTCACGACGAGAAGACCCAGGAGGCCCCGGTGTCCAAGACGGTGCGCAGGAAGGCGGTGGCGGTCGCGGTGCTCACGGCCGCCATCGCCCTGGCGATGATCCTGACGGGGGCCCCGTGACCCCCCTCGCCGCGGCCCCGGCCGCGGCGCGGCGTACGAGGGGGCCGGTGTCCCGGTGGGCCGACCTGGCGGCCCAGGCGACCCTGTGGTGCGCGCTGCCGTCGAGCATCTGGCGGATCCTGTTCGGGCTCGGCCTGCCCGCCGGGTTCACCGGCTCCCAGGACCCGGCGAACGGGCCCTGGTGGGGGCTCCTCTACGTGGTCGCCCTGTCGGCGCTGTCGGAGGGGCTGGCGTTCCTGAGCATGGGGCTGGTCCGGCCCTGGGGCGAGGTGGCGCCGCGCTGGATCCCGCTGATCGGGGGCCGCGAGGTCCGCCCGATGGCGGCGATCGTGCCCGCCTCGCTGGGCGCGCTGGCGCTCACGGCGCTGTGGACGCCGATCGTGTTCCAGGGCTTCGAGTCCGGCTCCGACCCCGAGCTGCCGCACGGGGCCAAGGCGGTGATCCTGTGGGTCTGCTACGCGCCGCTGGTGCTGTGGGGGCCGCTGCTGGCGGCGGTCACCGTCGCGTACGCGATCCGGCGCCGCCGCCACGGCTGAGGGCGGCGGCCGAGGTCAGGAGGGCAGCCCGAGGGCCCGCGCGATGAGCATCCGCTGGACCTCGGAGGTGCCCTCCCCGACCTCCAGGATCTTGGCGTCCCGGTAGAACCGGCCGACCGGGTACTCGTTCATGAAACCGTAGCCGCCGAAGATCTGGGTGGCGTCCCGGGCGTTGTCCATCGCCGCGTCGGAGGCCACCAGCTTGGCGATCGCGGCCTCCTTCTTGAACGGCTCGCCCCTCAGCAGCCGCGCCGCCGCCGCGTAGTAGGCCAGCCGCGCCGTGTGGGCGCGCACCTCCATGTCCGCGACCTTGAACTGGATCGCCTGGTACTCGCCGATGGCCCGGCCGAACGCCTCGCGCTCGCGGACGTACCGCAGGCACTCGTCGACGCAGCCCTGCGCCAGGCCCACCGACAGCGCGGCGATGGCGATCCGGCCCTCGTCGAGGATCCGCAGGAACTGGGCGTAGCCGCGGCCCCGCTCGCCGACGAGGTTCTCCTCCGGCACCCGCACGTCGTCGAAGGACAGCTCGCGGGTGTCGGACGCCGACCAGCCGACCTTGGAGTACTTGCGGCCGACGGTGAACCCGGGGGTCCCGTTCGGCACGACGATGGTGGAGATCTCCCGCTCGCCGGTCAGCGCCGTCACCGTGGTGAACGCGGTGATGTCGGTGCCGGAGTTGGTGATGAACGCCTTCGAGCCGTTGATCACCCAGTGGCCGTCCTCCAGCCGGGCGGTGGTGCGCATGCCGCCGGGCACGTCCGACCCGCCGCCCGGCTCGGTCAGCCCGAACGCCGCGAGCCGCTCGCCCGCGCACAGCGCCGGGAGCCACCGCCGCCGCTGCTCCTCGGTGCCGTACCGGTAGATCGGCATCGCGCCCAGGGAGACCCCGGCCTCCAGGGTGATCGCCACCGAGGAGTCGACCCGGGCCAGCTCCTCCAGGGCCAGGCACAGCGCGAAGTAGTCGCCGCCCATGCCGCCGTACTCCTCGGGGAACGGGAGCCCGAACAGGCCCATCCTCCCCATCTGCGCGACGATCTCGTACGGGAACTCGCCGCGCTCGTACAGGTCGCCGATCACCGGGGCGACCACCTCGCGGGCGAACCGCTCGACGGAGCGGCGCAGCTCCTCGTGCTCCTCGGACAGGGTGAAGTCGATCAAGGGGACCCCCTCAGCTCAGTGCCTGGACGACGCGGGACGGGCTGGGACGGCCGAGGCGGTCCGCCATCCACCGGCTGGTGTCCACCAGCGCGGGCAGGTCCACCCCGGTCTCGATGCCGAGCCCGTGGAGCATCCAGACCAGGTCCTCGGTGGCGAGGTTGCCGGTGGCGCTCTCGGCGTACGGGCAGCCGCCGATGCCGCCCGCCGAGGAGTCCACCGTGGTCACCCCGGCGCGCAGCGCGGCCAGCGTGTTGGACAGCGCCTGCCCGTAGGTGTCGTGGAAGTGGACGGCGACGCGGCCGGGATCGACCCCGGCGTCGGCCAGCGCCCCGACCAGCGCCGTGACGTGCCCGGGGGTGCCCACGCCGATGGTGTCGCCGAGGCTCAGCTCGTCGCACCCCATGTCCATCAGGCGGGTCGCCACCGACACCACCTGGGCGATCGGGACGTCGCCCTCCCACGGGTCGCCGAAGCACATCGACACGTACGCCCGCACCCACAGGCCGTGCTCGCGGGCACGGGCGACGACCGGCGCGAACATCTCCAGCGACTCGTCCACCGTCCGGTTCAGGTTGCGGCGCGCGAACGTCTCGGTGGCGCTGCCGAACACCGCGATCTCGGTGATGCCCGCGGCCAGCGCCCGGTCCAGGCCCCGCTCGTTGGGGACCAGCACCGGGTGGCGGACGCCCTCGGGGCGCGGCAGGACCGCCAGCAGCTCCTCGGCGTCGGCGAGCTGCGGCACCCACTTCGGATGGACGAAGCTGGTCGCCTCGATCGTGCGCAGCCCGGCGGCCACCAGCCGGGCGACGAACTCGGCCTTGTCGGCGACCGGGACGACCGCCTTCTCGTTCTGGAGCCCGTCGCGCGGCCCGACCTCGTAGATCGTGACCCGCTCCGGCAGGCCCGCCAGCGGCACCGTCGTCATGACGCGGCCTCCTCGGGTGTGATCTCCGCCAGCACGGCGTCGAGGGCGACCCCCGCCCCGGGCCGGACGGCCAGCCTCGTCAGCACCCCGGCGACCGGGGCGGTCACCGTGTGCTCCATCTTCATCGCCTCCACCACGACCAGCGGCTGCCCCTCGGCGACCCGGTCGCCCTCGGCGGCCTTCACCGCCAGCACCGTGCCCGGCATGGGGCTGCGCAGCACGCCGTCGGCGCAAGTGATCGCACCGAGCAGCTCCTCGGCGTCGGCGAGCTGGGGGACCCACTTCGGGTGCACGAAGCTGGTCGTCTCGACGACCGTGTGGCCGGCGTCGACCAGGCGCGCGACGAACTCCGCCTTCACCCCGACCGGGAGGACGGTGGACTCGTTCTGCAG
>DATADI010000345.1:0-7606 GCA_036258615.1 Thermomonospora sp.
GTGATCACGCGGCCAGGGGCTGGCCGCGTGATCACTGTGCCGGGGGTCGGTCAGGAGCCCAGCGAGGTCGGCACCGCGTGTCCGCCGCCCGCCGGGGCCTGCGCCCGCCCGGCGGGCTCGGCGGGCTCGGCCCGCTCGGGCCGCAGGGTGATCTCCGAGTGCAGGGAGTCCCAGAAGGCCAGCTCCTGGTCCTCCTTGAGGTGCTCGATGCGGCCCCAGAACTCGCGGTCCTCGGCCTCGGCGGCGACCGCGGCGCTGACCGCGGGCATCATCGTGGTGGCCGCGTCGGCGGCGTCGAGCTGGGCCGGGGTGACGTCGGCCGGGAGGGCGACCGGGCGGCGGTGGTGCTTGCCGCGCTTGCGGACCCGGACCGGCGGGGTGGCGGGCACCTTCGCCGCGGCGGACTTGCCGGCCGCCAGCGCCACCGTGCCGACCACCGCGAACGCCACCAGTCCGCCGAGCACCATGTCGTGCCCGCCCGCCGCGAAGTTCTCGCCCTCGGGCTTGCGCGCGTCGGGCTTGTGCTGGGTGCGGGAGACGCCCTGCTCGCCGGGGGCCGCGGTGAGGGCCTGGGGGGTGGGGGCCGGGGCGGCGTGCTTGGGCACGTACCGCTCGTGCTTCTCGACGACCTTCACCTTCGAGGGGTAGCCGTACCCGGCGATCACACTGGCGTCGCGGACCTTCTTCTTCAGGTGGATGCCGTCGACGTTGGCCTCGATGGTGTGGATCTGCTCGCCCTCGACCTTGCGGACGATGCCGACGTGGTCGATGCGGCCGATGTCGTTCGAGCCGTTCCAGTCGAAGAAGACGATCGCGCCGGGCTCGGGCTTGTCGCCCCAGGCGTCGTGCTTCTCGAACCAGCGGGCGTGCTCGACGGTGGAGGCGAACTGGCCCACCGACTCCGTGACCCCCGCCTTGTCGGCGGCCCAGGCGAGGAACATGTCGCACCAGGGCGCGGTCTTGAAGTACGAGTCGTGGTCGGCGTCGACGTTCTCGGCGTACCACTCACCGAACTTGGTGTAGCCGTTCGACTTCTCGGTATAGCCGAGTTCTTCCTCGGCGATGTCGAGCAGTTTCTTGCCAATCGGGTCCATGTCTCTCCATAGGCCCGCCTACCGGGTTAGCTGTCGGGTTCGGGCGAGGAGGCGCCCTACCGCCTGTGGCGGACTCACCCCTGGGGACGCGATGGCCTCGGGGACGTCCCCTTGGGCTGCCGCGTTGGGTCCCCGGCTTTCGCGGCGCCGGCTGCGACGCGAACATTCGGCGGTCGGCTCGCCTCCAGGGTGGAGGTAGGTCACGAGCCGGTCTCGGGGGAATGTACTTGAGGTAAAGCGCCTCCGGCAAGTCCTTCGACAAAACCGGACAACAGCGCAGGAAGCCATGCTAAGCACAAAGAAAGAGTGGTAAAGGACGCGGCGGGGCGGGTCGTACAGTGGGCGGGACGGTGAGGGAGGCGCATGACCGCACGGCGGACCGGCCGCGGAGCGCGGGCGCGGGAGGCGTACCGCGACGAGAAAGCGCAGGTCGAGCTGCGTCCGGACCCCGAACGCGAGCACGGCTGGCTGCTGCTCGCCCAGGGCGTGCCGCAGTCGTACGTGGACGTGGCCGATCCCACGTATCTCGGATTCGAGTACATGCGGCTGATGGGCGACGTCGTCGACTGCCTCACCGCCCCGGGCGCGCCCCTCGACGTGGTCCACGTCGGCGGCGGGGCCTGCACGATGGCCCGCTACGTCGCCGCCACCCGGCCGGGGTCCCGGCAGCTCGTCCTGGAGCCGGACGCCGCCCTCGTGGCGTTCGTGCGCGCCCGGTTGCCGCTGCGCGACGTCCGGGGGCTGCGTGTGCGCGTCGTGGACGGCCGTACGGGCGTGGGGGCCCTCCCCGACGCCGGTGACGACCTGGTGGTGCTCGACGCGTTCGCCGATGCCGCCATGCCCGCCGAGCTGGCCACCGAGGAGTTCGCCCGGGAGGCGCGGCGCGTGCTGCGCCCCTCCGGGGTCTACCTGGTCAACCTGGCCGACGGGCACCGGCTGGAGTTCGCGCGGCGGATGGCGGCCACCGTCCGGCGGGTGTTCCCGCACGCGCTGCTGCTCGCCGAGCCGGGCGTGCTGCGCGGGCGGCGCTTCGGCAACCTCATCCTCGCCGCGTCCGCCGCCGAGCTGCCCGTCGCCGAGCTGACCCGGCGGGCGGCGGGCGGGATGGTCCGCGCCCGCTGCATGGACGACGAGGCGCTCGCCGGGTTCGCCGCCGGGGCCGCGCCGCTGCGCGACGGCGGCGAGGTGACCGTGCCGGTGCCCCCCGAACGGCTGTTCGGCGGCCCCTGACCGGCGCCCGGCGGACCGCTACCGCACCGAGATGTGGATGTGGTCGAAGTGGTTCTGGGTGAGGCTGCCCCGGTCGCCCATCCGCCGCCAGCCGCCGCCCCGGATGTTCCAGATGTGCTGCTTCCAGATCACGTAGTGGATCCCCAGCCGGGCGGCGTTGGCGACCGCGTACGCGGCCACCTGGTCGCCGTGCCGGGCCGCGCTCGAACTCGGCATCCGCCCGCCGAGCGTCTCCATGAAGTCGCAGGCCCGCCCGACCCCGTGGTCCTGGGCGTCGGCGCCGGTCCGGAAGCAGCCGATCACCGGGAACGGCCCGAACCGGTTGTTGATGTCGATGACGACGTTGCGCATCCGCGCGGTCATCCGGTTGCCGGTGATCGTCGTGGCGGGGCCGCGCAGCCCGTCCGGCCGTCCCGTCACGCGCGGCGCGGTGCGGGTGGGGGTGCGGTCGGGGGCCGACAGCACCGCGACCCGGGTGCCGCGCGGCAGGATCTTCTTGAGCGACCTGCCCAGCTTCTCCGGCGACGTCTTGCGGGCGCTGACCAGCAGCCCGTTGCCGCTCGGCAGGCCCAGCTCACGGGCCCGTGCCCGGGAGACCACGGCGTCGACGTCCGGGATGCCCATCGAGGCGTACGCGCCGACCCGGACCTGCCCGGGGCGGGCGCTGCCGCCCGCCGGGACGATGCTGCCCAGCGCCAGCCCGCCCGCCTGACCCAGCTCGAACGACACCGTCAGCTCGCCGCCGGCCACCGACTGCCACAGCCGGTCGGACACCGCCGCCGCCTCCGGCGCGAACGCCCGGAACGTCGAGGGGTCGATGCCCAGCAGCCCCACCCGGCGGCCCGCGACCTGCGCGCGGGCGGCGTCCACGACCTCGACGGCCGCGACGCCCCGGGCGCGCCGGGCGCGCTCCACCACCGAGGGCGGCAGCGAACCGGGATGGGCGAGCAGCAGGTGCGGGGTGTACCGCCGCGACAGCGGCGCCACCACCGGCACCGCCGGGCGCGCGGCGTCCCGGGAGATCGACACGAACCGCTCGGCCCCCAGCCCGCGGGAGGGTTCCCCGCTCCCGTCGAGGTCACCGAACACCAGCACGCCCACGTCGGTGACGAGGGTGCCGGCGACGAGCACGGCGAGCACGGCGGGCGGCCAGCGGCGGCGGGGCCGGCCCACGGCCGGTTGCTCCTTGCGCAGCCTGATGACGTCTCCTCCGCGGGGTGGCCTGATCATGGCGAGGATGCCACCCGCCGGGCCGGGTCGGCAACCGCCGGGCGCGCCGGGCCGGGCCCCTTGTCACTTGGTTCACAAGATCATTCGGCAATTCGATCGCCGGAACGGAAGATCCCCGCTCGTCCGGCTCGTACGGTCATCGCCTGAAATCCCCGCACCTCTCGCTGAGGAAGGCTCGACATGGCCACCGTGACGACCAAGCAGACGGGCTGGGCCCCGCAGCGCGACATCTCTCCGCATCCGGTGCCGCTCGCCGAGCGGATCGCCGTGGTGATCTTCGTGGGGGCGCCGATCCTGGCCGCCGGCGCGGCCGTGCCCTTCGTGTGGAGCTGGGGGCTGCTGGGCTGGTCCGACGTGGCGATCTTCGCGTTGCTGTACCCGCTGAACGCCCTCGGGATCACCGTCGGCTACCACCGGCACTTCACGCACGGCTCGTTCAAGGCCAAGCGCTGGCTGCGGATCGCGCTGGCGATCCTCGGCGGGCAGGCCATGCACGGCTCGGTGGTCCGCTGGGTCGCCGACCACCGCCGCCACCACAAGTACGCCGACCAGGAGGGCGACCCGCACTCGCCGTGGGAGTACGGCTCCGGGCTGGTGGGGCTCACCAAGGGCCTGTTCCACGCGCACATGGGCTGGCTGTTCAGCAAGGACCGCACCTCCCGCAGCCGCTACGCCCCCGACCTGCTCGCCGACCCCGACATCCGGTTCCTGTCGCTGAAACCGGTGTACGGGCTGATCGTGCTGTCGAACTTCCTGCTGCCGCTCGGGCTGGGCGCGCTGCTCACCCAGTCCTGGCACGGCGCGCTCACCGCGATGTTCTGGGCCGGGCTGTTCAAGATCTTCGTGGGCGACCACGTGACGTTCTCCATCAACTCCATCTGCCACGTGTTCGGCAAGGAGGACTTCAAGACCCGCGACCGGTCCCGCAACGTGTGGTGGCTGGCCATCCCGTCGATGGGCGAGTCCTGGCACAACCTGCACCACGCCGACCCCACCTGCGCCCGGCACGGCGTGCTCAAGGGCCAGATCGACATCAGCGCCCGGGTGATCTGGCTGTTCGAGAAGGCCGGCTGGGCGTGGGACGTCCGCTGGCCCGACCAGAACCGCCTGGCCGCCCGCCGCGTCTCCTGACCTCACGTCCCGCGCGGGCCCCGGGGCCCGCAACCCCTACCACTGGAGTCCGCATGACCACGCCGCCCATGCTGCCCGAGATCGACCGCACCCCCCTGATCAACCGCCTGGCCCGGTGGGCGCGGGAGTTCCCGGACGACCGGGCGTACACGTTCGTCGACTACGCCACCGACGTCGACGGCGTGGCGATCGACCTGACCTGGCGGGAACTCGACGAGCGGGCCCGCGCCGTGGCCGCCGCCATCGGCCGCGTGTGCGAGCCCGGCCGCCGGGTGGCGATCCTCGCCCCGCAGTGCATGGAGTACGTCGTCGCGTTCTTCGGCGTGATGTACGCCAAGGCGATCGGCGTCCCGCTGTTCTCCCCGGACCTGCCCGGGCACGCCGAGCGGCTGCTGGCGGTCTACACCGACGCCGACCCCGAGTGCGTCCTGACCACCTCGGCCGTGCTGCCGCAGGTCGAGGCGTTCTTCGACCAGAACCCGGTGCCGCGGCCCAAGGAGATCCTGGTCGTGGACGCGCTGGACCCCGCGCCCGCCGGTTACGTCCCGGAGGAGGCGCACGCCGACGAGATCGCCTACCTCCAGTACACCTCCGGCTCCACCCGGACCCCGGCGGGCGTCATCATCACGCACGGCAGCTTCGCCGCCAACGCCACGCAGCTGTACGGCGCGTTCGACGGCACGCCCCGTACCTCCACCGGGGTGATGTGGCTGCCGCTGTTCCACGACATGGGCCTGGTGTCGGTGTGCGGGCTGACCATGGTGTACGGCAACCCCGGCACGTTCATGGACCCGGTGGCGTTCATCATGCGGCCGGTGCGCTGGCTGGAGGTCATGAGCCGGTACACCGACGTGTTCACCGGCGGGCCCAACTTCGCCTACGAGTACCTCACCGCCACGGTCACCGAGGAGGAGAAGGCGAAGCTCGACCTCAGCGGAGTCTCGGTCTTCATGAACGGCGCCGAGCCGATCCGGCCGAGCACCATGCAGGACTTCCTGGCGGCGTTCGCGAGCTGCGGGCTGCGCCCCGAGGCGCAGGTCCCCGCCTACGGGCTGGCGGAGGCGACCGTGTACGTCACCGCCTCCCGCCGCGACCGGCTCCCCACCACCTCCGCGTTCGACCGGGAGGGCCTCAAGCGCGGCGTGGCCCGCCCGTGCTCGCCCGACGACGAGAACGCCTCCCTGCTGGTCGGCTGCGGCGCGCCGTGGGGCCAGTACGCCCTCGTCGTGGACCCCGAGACCCGGCTCGCCCGGCCCGACGGGCACGTCGGCGAGATCTGGGTGCACGGCCCGAACGTGGCCGCCGGGTACTGGGGGCGGCCCGAGAAGACCGCCGAGATCTTCCAGGCGACCCTCGCCGAGCCCGCCGTGGGCATGCCCGCCGGGCCGTGGCTGCGGACCGGCGACCTGGGCCTGTGGCACGAGGGCGAGCTGTACGTCACCGGCCGCATCAAGGACCTCATCATCGTCGACGGCCGCAACCACTACCCGCAGGACCTGGAGTACACCGCCTACACCGCGCACCAGGCGATCCGGCGGGACTACGCGGCGGCGTTCGCGGTCACCGGCGACGACACCGAGGGCGTCGTCGTCATCGCCGAACGCAACCGCCGGGTGCCCATCGCCCAGCTGGACATCGAGGAGGTCACCGCGGCGGTGCGCGCCGCCGTCAAGCACCAGCACGACGTGCACCTGCGCGACTTCGTCCTGCTGGAGCCCGGCGGCCTGCCCCGCACCAGCAGCGCCAAGGTCGCCCGTACCGCGTGCCGCCAGGCCTACCTGGACGGCACCCTCCCGGTCACCAGGATCCCCGGAGCCTGATCCCCTCTCTCACCGCGCGGCCCCGAGGCGTCATGCCTCGGGGCCGTGTCGTTCGCGGGGACCGGATCAGTCCCACCAGAACGACCAGGAGGTCCTGCCGCGGATCTCCTCGGCGTACCCGGTCAGCGTCCCCGGGCCCTGGAACATCGTGTCGGGGCAGAACGCCCAGTGCTCGGCGGCCACCTGCAGGGCGTGCCGCGACGTCAGCGGCGGCGCGGCCACGCTCAGGTCCAGGGTGTTGAACCCCAGGCCCACCACGCGGGCGCCGAACCGCTCCTCCCAGCCGCGCACCACGGCCGCCAGCGGCGCGGTCCACTCGTTGTGGTTCAGGGCGCCCTGCCACCCCATGGCGGTGAGGGCGTCGGCGCCCCGCTCCACGGCCGCCAGGCCCAGCGACAGGCCCCGGCGCGCCAGGGTGCGGGCGTACCGGTCGGCCAGCTCGTCCGGGTCGTGCACGAGCGTCCCGGGCGGCGCGGGGCCGGGGCAGTGCCGCCCGTACGGCTCCAGCTCGGAGTAGTCGCCGTCGGGCTGCTGGGCGCACCAGTCGGCCCACACCTCGGACATGAAGGCCGCCGGGTCGTAGTTGTCGATCTCCGACACCGGCTCGGGCGCCACCTGGCCCGCCGACCACGGCTGGGTGGACTCGTCCAGCAGCACCGGCCACAGGCCCGAGCGGGGGTGCTCGGCGCGCAGCTCGCTCCACAGCTCGGCGGTCACCGGCTCGTCGCTCACCCAGAACGCGGGGCGGCGCACCGGATGGCGCTGCGGGTAGCCGGGATCGGGCCACACGACGGTCCCCGGCGGCAGTGTGGCCGACAGGGTCCGGCCCACGCCCCCGTCGGGGAACAGGTGCCGCAGGGCGGGCGTGCTGAGCCCCGCCGGGCGCGGCTCGGCCGGCAGGGCGCGGCGGTCGTGATCATCCATCTCTCGGGCCGTTTCGGTGCATGATCGTGCCAACTCAAGATCTCGGGGCGCTCCGCCGATGGTAGTGCCGCGGGGGCCGCCGGCGGTGCCGGGCGCCGATTCGCCCCTCATCCGTGACCTGCGCGCGGGGTCCGGCGGCGCGGCGGCCTCAGTGGCCGCGCAGGCGGCCCATGCCGG
>DATADI010000346.1:0-8042 GCA_036258615.1 Thermomonospora sp.
GAGCACGTCCTGCGCACCGTGGAGGCGTCCGGCGTGGACTCCTCCCTTCCGGCGGCGGTGCTGGAGGTCTTCCGCCGGGGCGTCGCCACCGGGCACGGCGACGACAGCCTCACCAGCCTCGTCGGCGTCCTGAAGCACTGAGTCCTCGGGGGCGACGCCCCGGCGGAAGACCTCCAGCACCGCCGCCGGAAGGGAGGAGTCCACGCCGGACGCCTCCACGGTGCGCAGGACGTGCTCCATGCTGGCCACGGCCATGGTGAGTCGCTCCACATCGCCTCCATGATCACCGGCGGCGATGCGCGGGGCGTAGAACTCCACGAAGTACCGGAAGTCCATGGTCTTGACGGCGTGGAGGAGGAACCGGTCCGCCGGGATGCCGTTGGCCTCCGCGACGGCCTGGCCGTGCACGTAGCCGAGCAGCCCCGTCCAGAACATGTCCATGCCCAGCTGGTAGTACAGCGCCGCCAGGCCCGGGTCCTCGCCGAGGTACTCGATACCCGTCAGCACCTCCAGGGTCTTGCGATGGGCCTCGACCGCGTCCCTGGGGCCGCTGTAGTAGGTCATGACGTCGGGCGTGCCGATGCCCGGCGGCGGGGTCTGCACCCCGCCGGTGATCTGCACGGCACCGCGCTCGGCCAGCCACGCCGCCGCCCCGCGGGCCTCCTCCGGAGTGTCCGAGGTGAGGTTGGCCACGGTACGACCCCGCAGGGCCGAGGCGGGGGCCTGCTCCAGGATCGCGTACATCGCCGCGTAGTCGATCAGGCTCAGCACGACGAGGCCCCCGGCCGTCAGCGCGGCCTCGACGGTCTCCGCCCGCCGCGCACCCCGGGCCACCAGCGGCTCGGCCCGGTGCGCCGTCCGGTTCCACACGGTGACGTCGTACCCGGCGTCCAGGTAGGCCCCGGCCATGGCCTGCCCCATGGGGCCCAGGCCGATCACGGTCACGTTGTCGGTGCTCATCGCCACTCCCTGCCACTAGAACGAACGCTCTACTCAGAATCCGACGCTAGCACAGCACTAGAACGAGCGCTCTATCCAGTAGCCTGGCCGGTATGCGGACCAGGCACGCGATCGGCACGCGGGAGCGGATCGTCCGGGCGACGTCCCGGCTGATGCAGCGGCAGGGCTACGAGGCGACCGGGCTCAAGGAGATCTCCCGGGAGGCCGAGGCCACGCTCGGCTCGCTGTACCACTTCTTCCCCGGCGGCAAGAAGGAACTGGCGGCCGAGGCCGTCCGGCACGGCGACGTCGAGTTCGCCGAGTTCCTGCGGGCGGCGTTCGACCGGGTGGACGACCCGGCCGAGGCCGTCGTGGTCTGCGCCCGCGAACTGGCCTCGGGGCTCCGGGAGTCCGGCTGGGTCGAAGGCTGCCCCATCACGACCGCGGCACTGGAAAGCGCGGGCCGCGTCCCGGAGGTGCAGAAGGCCGCGGCGGCGGCCTTCGAGAACTGGCGCTCCATCGTCCGCGTCAAGCTCCGCGAATCCGGCTTCGGAGAGGACGACGCGGAAGAACTCGCGCACACCGTGGTCAACACCCTGGAGGGCGCGGAGATGGCCGCCCAGGTCGCCCAGGACGACGCTCCGCTGCACATCGCGGGCCGCCACCTGGCCCGCCTCATCGCCTCCTACCGCTGACCCCGGCGCGGGGAATTCGGTCAATTCGGCCTCGCGATTTGGTGAGGCGCGAAAAGGGTGGCAATTCGGCCGAAACGCCGGAGCGGAAAATGGTACGGTTCGCCCCATGGTGCCTGAGTGGGTCGGTTGATGCGCGTGCCCGGGTTCACCAGCGCATTCGCCGGACGAAGGAACCTCTTCGTCACCTCGGGCGCCCTCGTCCTGGGTGCGGTCTCGGTCCTGTACACCACGTCCGGCCGGTGGGACTTCGTGGGCTTCTCCATCCCGCAGGGCTGGATGATCGGCAGCGTCCTGTTCTGGGGGCTGACCTTCGAACCGTCCAGGAACGACCGGCGGGACAGGGTCGCCCGGTGGCTGCTGTGGTCGACGGCGCCCGCGCTCGCCGCGCAGCAGGTCGCCTACGTGCTGGACGGCCAGCGCTGGGACGGCGCGTACCTGATCGGCTGGCTGTCGCTGCTGATCGGGCTGGAACTGGCCGTCGGCGCCCGCGCCAGGGCGCAGCAGGCGCTACGCCGCCTCGCCGACCGCAGGGCCCTGGAGATCACCGCGGAGCAGCACACCACCCTCGTCCGTGACCTCGACCGGGCCGGGGACCGGTGGGCGGTCGCCGGTGCCTGCGGCGTCGCCGTCGCGGTGACGCTCACCTGGCCCCGGGCCGGCGACGTCCCCGCCCGGTGGCACGACTGGTCCTTCGGTCCCGCGGTCACCGACCAGATCCTGCTCGTCGTGGCCGCCGCCACCGCCGGGGGCTGGCTGGGGCGGATGGCGGCGTACGGTCGGCTCGGCGGCTTCCTCGCCCGGCGGGCACTGACGATCCGGGTGATCGCCGGGCATCCGGACGGGGCGGGCGGGCTCAAGCCGGTCGGCGACCTCTACCTGTACCAGTCGCTGGTGGCGAGCCTGCCCGCGATCTTCGCGGCGGTGTGGAGCCTGCTGGTCTCGCTGGGCCGCGCGAATCCGGCGCTCGGCCGGTACGTCCCCTACCTCGACCAGTACCTGTGGATGCTGGCCGTCGCCATCGTGTTCCAGGTGCTGGTGTTCCTGCTGCCGATGCTGTCCACCCACATGATCATGCTGCGGTACAAGGAACGGGTGTTCCTCGCCGAGGCCGACCGGCTCTCCCTGGACATCGAGGCCGCGCAGGCCGCCCTCAACAGCGGCGATGCCGGCGAGCAGGAACTGGCGACCATCCGGCTCGGCCACCTGAACGAGCGCTACCGGGCCCTGGAGAAGGCCCCGACCTGGCCGATCGACCCGTCCATCCGCCGCCGGTTCACCCTGCGCAACCTGGGGCTGCTCATCCCGTTCGTCAGCTCGCTCGTCGGGGCCACGGAGGCCTGGCGCACGTTCTCCACGGAGATCGGCCGGCTCCTCACCTCCTGACGACGGCGGGCTCGCCCGGACCGTCAGTCCTCGACGCAGCCGGTGTCGTCGGCGGTCACGCGGGTCAGCAGCCGGTGCAGGGTGGCGATCTCCTCGGGGTCGAGCCCGGCGAACAGGTCGGCCTCGACGGCGGCGACGGCGGTCTGCAGGTCGGCGGCCCGCGCCTTGCCCGCCTCGGTGATCGAGACGATGTGGCGGCGGCGGTCGGCGGGGTCACGCCGCCGTTCGGCCAGCCCGTCGCGCTCCAGGTCGTTGAGGATGGCGACCAGCACGCTCGGGTCGACGCGGAGCGTCTCGGCGAGGGCCTGCTGGCCGGTCGCGCCCTCGCCGGACAGCAACAGGAGCACATGGCCGTGGCCGGGCTTGAGGCCGAGCCCGGTGATCGCCTTCCTGATCCGTGTGCTGGCGACCTGGCCGGAGAAGGCCAGCGCGAGGCCGGGGCGGTCTTCCATCACACCCAGACCCTACCAGGCGGCGGATCGTTGACCGCTTACTTTCATTGATGATTCTCAACGATCTGCTAGTGTCCACGATGCTTGTTCTCCAATCGTCTGGGAGTCACCATGTTCATCGCCTACGCCGTCGTGGCCGTGCTGCTGGCCGTCGTGCTGTCGGTCTCCGGGTACGCCAAGCTGACCCGCATGCCGCGCCTGGTGAAGGAACTCACCGCGCTGGGGGTGCCGCTGGGGTTGTTCCCGTTCCTCGCCGCCTGCGAGATCGCCGGCGCGCTGGGCCTGCTGGCCGGGCTCCGGTACGGCCCGCTGGGCATCGCCGCGGCGACGGGGGTGGTGCTCTACTTCGTCGGCGCGGTGATCACGCACCTGCGCCGGAGCGACTTCAGGGGCCTGCCGAACGCCACGGTCATCCTGGTCTTCGCGCTCGCGGCCCTGATCCTGCGGACGGCCGCGTGAGGCGGTCTCAGTCGAGGCGGAGGGCGAGGAAGAAGTCCACGCGGTCCTCCAGCCGGGACAGGTCGCGGCCGGTCAGTTCCTCGATGCGCTGGATGCGGTAGCGCACGGAGTTGACGTGCAGATGGAGCTGCTCGGCGCACCTGGTCCAGGACCCGGACTGCTGCAGGAAGGTCTCCAGGGTGCGGATCAGGTCCGCCTTGTGGACCTCGTCGTAGGTCCGCAGCGGGTCCAGCAGCCGTACCCGGAACATGTGGCGGACGTCGGCGGGGACGCTGGCCAGCAGGAGCATGTGGGTGGCCAGCTCGTCGTGGCCCACCACGCAGACCGGGGCGGTGCGGCCTGAGGCCATCCCGCGCGCGTACCGTGCCTCCTCCAGGGCTCCGCGCAGGTCACCGGCCGCGACGACGTCGCTGACGCCCACGCTCAGGTCGCCGCCGGACAGGCCGGGGGCCAGCGCGCGCAGGGCCCTGTCGATCTCGGCGGCCACGTCGCGGCCGGGGCCGTCCTCGGCCACCGGCAGCAGGGCGATCGCCTCGTCCTCCAGCAGCCCCACGCAGGCGCGGGGGAGGATCTCGCGGAGCACGGCGCGCAGCTCGCCCGTCCGCAGGCCGTGCCGGGAGGCGGCGGCGACCGCGACGAAGGACGCGGCCGGGTCCAGCCCGGCCAGCTCCAGCCGAGGCAGGATCTCCTCCGGCCCGGCGGCCGACCCCACCAGCCGGATCAGCTCCTGCGCCAGCCGTCCCTCCACGCTCAGCCGGTCGTCCAGCCGGACCCGGTCCAGCGCGACGATGGCGACCAGTTCGGCGATCAGCGTCCGCCGTTCGGCGGGCCAGTCCTCCCAGTCGCCCTCGCAGGCCACGAACCAGTCCGCGACACGGGAGGTGGTGTCCTCGGCGACCGGCACCAGGGACAGCCCCCGGGACCGCAGCACGCACGGCAGCCGCCGGGCGGTGAGGAACGCGCGGGCCAGGTCGCCGGGGTCCATCCCGTCGGGCAGCGGATGGGAGCCCGCCACCACCCGGCCCGCCGGGGTCAGCACCCAGCAGCGGATGCCCAGGTCACGCGCCACCAGCTCCAGGACCGGCCCCAGCCCGGCCCCCTCGGTGGTCCCGGCGACCAGCCGGCGGTGGCGGTCCAGCACGGCGGTGAGGTCGGCGGCGCGGGCGGTGGACAGGTGCCGGACGACGTGCTCGGTGACGGTGGCGAACGCCAGGTCCTCGGGGACCTTGAACAGCGGCAGGCGGTGGCGGCGGCACGCCGCGACGAGGTCGCCGGGGATGGTGCCCGCCTCGGCGTCCCAGGCGGCCAGCGCGGAGACCCCCGACGTGGCCAGCGCCCGGACGAACACCTCGCTGTCGGCCGGGTCGTTCCGCCAGACCAGGCCGGACAGCACCAGCTCACCGCCGGACAGGTAGCGGCTGGGGTCGCGCATGTCGGTGGTGACCACCCAGCGGACCACCCGGTCCAGCTCGTCCTCGCCGGTGACCAGCGTCAGCCGCAGCTCGGGCATGGCCAGCAGCGCGCGCAGTCGCATGGCGGCCTCCTCTCCCCGCGCCCGATTGTGCGTCGCCGGAGGGTGAACGGACGAGGAGCACGCGCCGAACTTGGAGCAACGCACGAAATATCCGGCGTGCGGGCGGTCACGGTTCGGAGTTCCTGTCTCTCGACCATGCCCCGCACGGATGTGTGTACTGACGGCATGCCCGACACAGAGGATCTCGGCCGGTTCAACGCGCTGGCCGCCCAGGAGGCCGAACGCGAGCTGCTGGCGTGCTGCGCCTCGCGCCGCTGGGCCCGGGAGATCGCCGGGGGACGCCCGTACGGCGACCTGGCGGCGCTGCGGGAGGCGGGCGTCGCGGCGGTGCGGAGGCTGGAGTGGCCCGACGTCGCCGAGGCGCTGGCGGCCCACCCCAGGATCGGCGCCACGGTCACCGGCCGGGACCGCGAGTCGTCCTGGTCACGGGGCGAACAGGCGGGCGTGGCGGGCGCGGACGAGACGGTCCGGGAAGCCCTGCGCGAGGGCAACCGGGCCTACGAGGAGCGGTTCGGCCACGTGTTCCTCATCTGCGCCAGCGGACGTGACGCCGCCACCCTGCTGGCGGCGCTGCGGGACCGGCTCGGCAACGACGCGGACACCGAACGCGCCGTGGTGCGCGGCGAACTCGCCGAAATCACCGGCCTGCGGCTGGGCAGGCTGTTCGGGAAGGAGGCCCGGTGAGCCTGTCGACCCATGTGCTGGACGCGGCCGTGGGCCTGCCCGCCGCCGGGCTCGCGGTCCGGCTGGAGCGGCGCGAGGCCGGGGGATGGGCCACGGTGGCCGCCGGCCGGACCGACGCCGACGGGCGGCTGCGGGAGTTCCCGGAGCTGACCCGGGGAACCTACCGGCTCGTGTTCGACACCGCCGGGAGGTCGGAGTTCTTCCCCGAGGTCACGGTCGCCTTCGCGGTCGACGACCCCGGGCGGCACCACCACGTGCCGCTGCTGCTGAGCCCGTTCGCCTACTCGACCTACCGAGGGAGCTAGCCGATGGCCTTCGTTCTCGGCCCGAACCGTTACGGCAAGGCGGAGACCCGTGTCGTCCACGTGACGAAGGAGGGCGGGGTCCACACGATCAAGGACCTGAACGTGAGCGTGGCGCTGGCCGGGGACATGGACGCCGTCCATCTGACCGGCGACAACAGCGCCGTGCTGCCCACCGACACACAGAAGAACACCGTGTTCGCCTTCGCCCGCAAGTACGGCGTCGGGGAGATCGAGGACTTCGGGCTGCTGCTGGCCAGGCACTTCGTGGACTCCCAGCCCACCATCCGGCACGCCCGGGTCGAGATCCAGGAGTACTCCTGGGACCGCATCCCCCTGGAGAACGGGCCGGGAGACCACTCGTTCGTCCGCTCCGGCGGGGAGGTGCGCACCGCGTTGATTCACAGCGACGGCACGGACGGCGTCTCGACCGTGGTGTCGGGCCTGACGGACCTGGTGGTGCTCAACTCCACCGGCTCGGAGTTCCACGGGTACGTCGAGGACGAGTTCACCACGCTGAAGCCCACCACCGACCGGATCCTCGCCACCGCCGTCACCGCCCAGTGGCGGCACCGCACCGACACCGGCTCCTCCTACGGGGACTCCTACGCACGGGCCCGGCGGTGCCTGCTGGAGGCGTTCGCCGAGACGCACAGCCTCTCCCTCCAGCAGACGCTGTACCAGATGGGCCGCCGGGTGCTCGCCGACTGCGAGGAACTCTGCGAGATCCGGCTGTCGATGCCCAACAAGCACCACTTCGTCGTCGATCTGGAGCCGTTCGGCCTCGACAACGACAACGAGGTCTTCCACGCCGCCGACCGCCCGTACGGGCTGATCGAGGGCGGTGTCCTCACCGAGGACGCCCCCGACGCCGGTTTCGCCTGGACCTGAGGGGACGCTGAGACATGGACTTTCTTCGCCCGGCGACCTGGCAGGAGGCCCTGGCCGCCAAGGCCGCGCAACCGGACGCGGTGCCGATCCAGGGCGGCACCGACGTCATGGTCGAGATCAACTTCGACGTGCACCGACCGCCCGCGCTGCTGGACCTGAACCCGGTGACCGAGCTGGCCGGCTGGGAGATCGTGGACGGCCGGGTGCGGATCGGCGCCGGGCTGACGTACAGCAGGCTGATCACGGAACTGGGGGACCGGCTGCCCGGCCTGGCGCAGGCGTCCCGCACGGTCGGCTCCCCGCAGATCCGCAACCGCGGCACCGTCGGCGGGAACCTCGGGGCGGCGTCCCCGGCCGGGGACGCCCATCCGCCGCTGCTGGCCGCCGACGCCGAGATCGAGGTCGAGTCGGCGGCGGGCGGGGTCCGGATGATCCCGGCGACCGCGTTCTACCTGGGCGTCAAACGCAACGCGCTGCGGCCCGACGAGCTGATCCGGGCGATCTGGTGCGACCCCGCGGACGGCCCGCAGTACTTCTCCAAGATCGGCACCCGGAACGCGATGGTGATCGCGGTGTGCTCGTTCGCGCTCGCGCTGCACCCGGCGCGGCGGCGGGTCGGCACCGGGCTGGGCTCGGCCGCGCCGACCCCACGCCGGGCCGTCGCCGCCGAGGAGTTCCTGGCCGCCGAACTGGACTGGGAGGG
>DATADI010000347.1:0-9471 GCA_036258615.1 Thermomonospora sp.
GTGCTCGGGGCGGGACGGGGCGGGTCAGGAGTGGAAGACCTCGACGTTCTCCAGGACGCCCAGCGCGTCGGGCACCAGCACCGCGGCCGAGAAGTAGGCGCTCACCAGGTACTTGATGACCGCCTGGTCGTCGATGCCCATGAACCGCACCGACAGGCCGGGGGAGTACTCGTCGGGCAGCCCGGTCTGGTTGAGGCCGATGACGCCCTGCTCCTCCTCGCCGGTGCGCATCACCAGGATCGAGGTGGTGCCGTCCGCGGCGATCGGGATCTTGTTGCACGGCAGGATCGGCACGCCGCGCCAGGCCGGGGCGGGCTTGCCGTTCAGCTCGACGGTGTCGGGGTACAGGCCGCGGGCGTTGCACTCGCGGCCGAACGCGGCGATCGCCCGGGGGTGCGCGAAGAAGTAGTGCGAGCTGCGCCGCCGCGACAGCAGCTCGTCCAGGTCGTCGGGGGTGGGCGGCCCGGTGCGGGTGTAGATCCGCTGCTTGAGGTCGGCGTTGTGGAGCAGCCCGAACTCCCGGTTGTTGATCAGCTCGTGCTCCTGCCGCTCCCGCAGGGCCTCCACCGTCAGCCGGAGCTGCTGCTCGACCTGGTTCATCGGCTCGTTGTACAGGTCGGCGACCCGGCTGTGCACCCGCAGCACCGTCTGGGCCACGCTCAGCTCGTACTCGCGGGGGGACAGCTCGTAGTCCACGTAGGTGCCGGGCAGCACGGGCTCGCCGGAGTGGCCCGAGGCCAGGGAGATCTCGGCCTCGCCGTGCTTGTTGGTCGGCACGTCGGCGTCCGGCCGGAACGCCGCCACGTGCTCGCGCAGCGTCTCGGCGCGCTCGGCCACCGCCCGGAACGCGTCGGCCGACAGCGCCAGCACCGTGGTGGCCGTCGTCGCGCGGGCGGTGAAGTCCCAGGTGCCGGGCTCGTCGAGGAGCGCCCGGTCGCCGAGGTAGTCGCCGTCGGCGAGCAGGCCCAGCCCGATCTCGTCCCCGTACTTGCCGGTGCCGACCTTGCCGACCTTGCCGTGCGCGATCAGGTACACGTGGTCGACCGGGCCGCCCGCCTCGACGATCACGTCGCCCGGCGCGTACTCGCGCTGCTCGAACGCGTCGGCCAGCGACTCCAGCGCCGCCGGGTCGCCGAAGCCGCGCAGCGGCGGCAGCTCGCCCAGCTCCGCCGGGATCACCCGCACGTCGGCGCCGATGCTGGTGAACGTGACCCGCCCGTCGCCGAGCTGGTAGGTGAGCCGCCGGTTGACCCGGTACGTCCCGGCGGACACCTGCACCCACGGCAGCAGCTTGAGCAGCCACCGTGAGGTGATGTTCTGCATCTGCGGCACCGACTTGGTCGTCGACGCCAGGTTCCGTGCCGCCGCCGTGCTGAGGCTGGTCCGCCCGTTCACGACCTCGATATCCGGCACGCCAGAGTTGACCGGCTCCGTCACGATGTCCACCGCCCGTTCACACTCGCCTGACTGGACCCATCAGCCCGAGAGCGTAGGAACGGCCCGATCTTGGGGACCATGCCCCGTTCCGCGGGCCGGAACGCGGTGGCGCTACGGGACTCGGACCTCCCGGTGAAACTTCCTGGCAAGGACTGTGCGGAGACGTGGTCAAGTAATTACCCTCAGTTGTCGAGCCGTGCCGATCTGATCGTCGAACGACCACCTCATCGAGAGGGAGAAGCCGTGTCCACTGCCGTGGGGGTTGCACAGCGCGCCGGTTCCGCCGGAGCGATCGGACGGGCGATGGCCGTGCTGGACTGCGTCGGCGGGCGGAGCGGTCCCACCAGCCTCGCGGAGATCTCGCGGCGCACCGGGCTGCCCAAGTCGACCGTCCACCGGCTGCTCGGCACCCTGGAGTCGCAGGGCGCGGTGCGCCGGGCGAGCACCGGGTACGTGCTCGGCGAGACCATCAAACGGCTGTCCGACGGCGGCGAGACCGCCCGCCGGGACTCGCTGCGCCACCTGCTCATGCCGCACGTCGCCGAGCTGTACGAGGCGACGCGGCTGCCCACCAGCCTGGCCGTCCTGGACGGGCAGACCGTGGTGCGGCTGGTGACCCTGTACCCGCGCACGATGGCCGGCCCGGTGCTGCGCAGCGCCGACCGGACCCCCGCCGAGGACACCGCGCTGGGCCGCCTGCTGCTGGCCTACCGCCCGGCCCAGGTCGCCCTGGACGCCGACCTGGTGCGGATCCGCCGGGCCGGGATCGCCTTCCAGGACGAGGAGCAGCCGGGCGGGATGGCGGGGATGGCCGTGCCGGTCGCCGCGCGGCCCGCCGACGGGGTCGCCGCGATCGGGCTCGCCGGTCCGGCGGGCGAGCTGGTCGGCACCGGGATCGAGGCGCTGCTGCGGCGCACCGCCCTGGACGCCCGGCTGACCCTGCGCCGGCACCAGGCGGCCCTGCGGTGACGGCGGTCACCGGGGTGCGACGATGGGCGTATGGACAATGGCGCCCATGAGCACGCATCCCTGACCTACGCGTCGTACCTCGCGCTGGACGAGGTGCTGTCCGCGCAGCGCCCGCGCTCCGACGAGCACGACGAGATGCTCTTCATCGTGATCCACCAGGTGTACGAGCTGTGGTTCAAGCAGATGCTGCACGAGCTGGCCCACGTGCAGCGGCGCCTGGAGCAGGGCGACACCGCGCACGCCCTGCGCGGGCTGGACCGGGTGCTGAAGGTGCTCAAGGTGGTCGTCGCGCAGATCGACGTGCTGGAGACGATGATGCCCGCCCAGTTCTCCGGCTTCCGGGCGCGGCTGGACGCCGCCAGCGGCTTCCAGTCGCACCAGTTCCGCGAGCTGGAGGCGGTGCTGGGGCGGCGGGACCAGCGGGTCGCCCGGCACTACCCCGAGGGCGGCCGGGCCCGCGCGCGCGTCGCGGCGGCCATGTCCCGCCCCTCGCTGTACGACTCGTTCCTGGCGTACCTGCGGGTCCACGGGTACCCGGCGCCGGAGCGCCCGGACGTGCGGCGGCCTCCCGAGCCGTCGCCCGAGGCGCAGGAGGTGCTGCTGGCGGTCTACCGGGACGACGGCGCCCCGGCGTCGGTCTGCGAACGGCTGGTCGACCTTGACGAGGGGCTCCAGGAGTGGCGGTACCGGCACGTCAAGATGGTCGAGCGGACCATCGGCGACAAGGCCGGCACCGGGGGCTCGCCCGGTGCCGGCTACCTGCGCACGACGCTGTTCACTCCGATGTTCCCCGACCTGTGGGCCGTGCGGGCCCGGTTGTGAGCTGGTGAACGGGGTTCAGGCCGGGTGGGGCGGACGCTGGTCCGGCGGCACGCCGCCGCCCTTCCCGCCGCCTCGGTTGCCCTTGTCGGTGCCGTGCGGGCGGCCCTTCGCGGCCCGGGTCTGGCCCGAGCGCGCGGCCTTCTCGGCGGCGTCGTGCGTGGTGCCGCCCTGCTCCGAGCGTCGCTGCTCCGGCTGCTGCGGCTGACCCATGTCTCCTCACCTCCGTACTGGTGGTCGCAGGCGGGACCTACCCGTCAGGGGAGGGCGAAACGGCCGTGGCGCGGTGGCGCTCGCGGGTCGTGACGCACACCCGCAGCGCGCGCCCGTCGGCGTCGGTCACGTCGCCGACCGGCTGCAGGCCGATCTTGGCGGTGACGCGGGCGGAGCCGGTGTTGGCGGGCTGGTAGCGGGCCACCACGGTCTCCGCGCCGACCCGGTCGAACGCCTCGGCGAGCACGGCGGCGGCGGCCTCGGTGGCGATCCCGCGGCCCCAGGCCTGGGGCTCCACCCACCAGCCGATCTCCAGGACGGGCTCGGCGGCGTCGGGCGGCGGGGCCGTCATCCGGATCAGCGAGACCAGGCCGAGGAAGGTCCGGTCGGCCCGGTCCAGGACGGCCCGCCAGCCGAAGCCGTGCTCGGCCCAGTGCCGCAGGGCCCGCACGTGGCGGCGGGCGGCGTAGCCGGGGCTCCACACGCCGTCCCCGATGTACCGCATGACCTCTTCGTCGGACGACATCCGGGCCAGGTCCCGGGCGTGCCGCTCCTGCCAGGGTTCCAGCACCAGGCGGTCGGTGATCAGATCCTGCACCCGCCGAGGCTACCGCCCGCGGCCGGTTCCGGCTTGACCTCAATGGCGGTTGAGGTCGCAGGGTGGAGGAGGATCGGGACCGAGGGAGAGGGGACGTCCGGTGCGTGCGGTGTGGCTGAAGGAGTTCGGCGGGCCAGAGGTGCTGGTGCCCGGGGACGCCCCGGATCCGGAGCCGGGGCCCGGACAGGTCGTGGTGGACGTGGCGTACGCCAACGTGACCTTCGTGGAGACGCAGTTCCGGGCGACGGGCGCCGGGCCGTTCCGTCCGGAGCTGCCGATGATCCCGGGCAACGGCGTCGGCGGGGTGGTCGCCGTGACCGGTGAGGGCGTGGATCCGGGGCTGGTCGGCCGCCGGGTGATCACCAGCACCGGCGGGTCCGGCGGGTACGCCGCACGGGTCGCGGTGGACGCGAAGGGCCTGTTCGAGGTGCCCGGCGAGCTGGGGCTGGACACGGCGGTCGCCCTGCTGGCCGACGGGCGCACCGCGACCATGCTGGTGCGGACGGCCGCCGTGCGCGCGGGGGAGACCGTGCTGGTGGAGGCGGCGGCGGGGGGTGTCGGCACGCTGCTGGTGCAGCTCGCCCGCGCCGCCGGGGCCAGGGTCGTCGCGGTGGCCGGGTCCGAACGCAAGACCGCGCTGGCCCGCGGCATCGGCGCGGATGTGTCGACGGTGTACTCGGCCCCGGACTGGGCGGACCGCCTCCGCACGGTCGTGGAGTCCGTGGACGTGGTGTTCGACGGGGTCGGCGGCGACGTCGGGCGGGCGGCGTTCGGGCTGCTGGGGCGCGGCGGGCGGATGATCAGCTACGGGCTGGCCAGCGGCGAGTGGGCCGGGATCCCCGAGGAGGCCGCCGCCGAGCGCGGCGTGTCGCTGCTCAAGCTGCGGCCGACGCCGGAGTTCGTCCGCTCCGCCACCGAGAGCGCCCTGGCCGAGGCGGCGGCGGGACGGCTGGGCCCGGTGATCGGGCAGCGGTTCCCGCTGGAGCGGGCCGCCGATGCCCACGCGGCGATCGAGTCCCGCGCGACCGTCGGCAAGACCCTGCTGGTCGTCAGGCCGTAGCGGGAGGCGCCGGGACCCGGACCGTCTCGATCCACCCGGGCGGGGGCGGCGGCGCGTCCCCGATCAGGGCGGCGATCAGGCGGCGGGCCGGCGGCTCCTCGGGCCACGGCGTGTACCCGTCGGTCAGCACGACCAGCACCTGCGGTCGCTCGGGCGCGGCGAGCGCGGCGGCGATGCCGACGCGCATGTCGGTCCCGCCGCCGCCGTCCAGCGTGATCTGGCCGACCTGACCCGCCGAGGCCACCCGGGTCACCGCGTGGACGTCGGCGTCGCAGGCCAGCACCGTCACCCGGTTGCCGCGGATCCCGATCTCGCGGAGCACCCCGGTCACCTCGCCGAGCGCGGCGGCCAGGTCGTCCTCGCCCATCGACCCGGAGGTGTCGATGACCACCGCGACCCGGGGCAGCGGACGGCGCAGGCTCGGCAGCACCACGCCCCGCATCGCCGCGGTCCGCCGCGACGGCCGGTGGTAGGTGTAGTCGACCGCGCCGCCCGCCCAGACCACCGCCTCGCGGATCGCGCCGCGCAGCGCCTGCCGCCAGTCCACGGCCGGTTCCAGCACCTGTTCCGACCAGCGCCGCCAGCCCGCGGGCAGCCGCCCCCGGTTGCGCACGTGGGCGCGCATCGCCTCGGCGGTGTGCCGCCGCAACGCCTCCGCCTCGGCGGCGCCGACCTTCGGCCCCGTCCCGCCCGCGTCCCACGGGGAGGGGTGGCCGTGCGCGCCCGACCCGCAGTCGTGGACCTCACGGCTCGGCGGGATGCCCGGCAGATACGTCTCGAACAGCCCGCCGCCCTCCAGCCCGAAGTTGCCCGGCAGCACCCGCCCGGCGGGCAGGGTCAGCCGGTCCGCGACCAGGTCGTCGTTGATCTCGCAGTCCTGGGCGAGGTTGACGCGCAGGCGGTCGCGCTGGTCGGCGGGCGGCAGCCGCCCGGCCCGGCCGTGGTGGTCGCGCAGCAGGTGCGCCACCTCGTGGATCCACACGCCCGCCAGCTCCCGCACCTCGCAGGCGGCCACGAACGCGGGGGAGACGTAGCAGCGCCAGTGCCGGTCCACCGCCATCGTCGGGACCCGGTCGGTCGGCACCACCGACAACGCGTACAGCGCCGAGGCCAGGTAGGGCCGGTCGGTCGCGGCGCGGTACCGGGCGGCCAGCAGCTTGACCCGGTCCAGCTCGGCGGGGCCGCTCACCCGTCCAGCGCTCCGGAGAGCTGGAGCAGGTCCACGAACCCGTCGATGCCGGCGGGCACCGGCCAGCCGGTGTCGCGCAGCGCCGCCAGGTCCACGGCGGCGCGCGCCGCCACGTCCGGCACCCCGGCCTCCACCGCCTTGGCCAGCACCTCCCAGCCCGCCTCCCAGCGGCGGCGCGTCAGGTCGCCCTGCACGGCGGAGACCACGGCGGTCAGGAACGCCAGCTGCCGGTCGCCCCGCTCGGGCAGCCCGAACCGCGACGGGTCGGCCAGCACCCGGTCGGGGTCGGGCAGGTCCAGCTCCTCCAGGTACGACAGCAGCTCGATCCCGGCGCCGTCGCCCACGGCCCCGGCGACCGCGCTGGTGAGGGCCTCCCTGCCGACGTCGGCCGCGTACCCGACGGCCAGCAGCCGCAGCGCCATCTCCCAGGTGCGGGGAGAGGGCCAGGCGCCGCCGCGCGCCTCGGCGTCGGTGGGGAGCTGGTGGGTCAGGCCCGGCCGGGCGGTGAGGAACCCGGAGATCGCGCCCCGCGCCCTGGCCACCGCGCTCGGCACCTTGGCGGGATCGACGCGGGGGATCGCGACCTCGGGCCAGGTGCCCGCCATGCCCCGTGCGACGGTACGGGGGTCGTGGGTCCACCGCAGGTGCACGAACCGGTTGGCCAGCGGCGGGCTCAGGTGCCAGCCGTCGGCGGCGCTGGACGGCGGGTTGGCGGCGGCGACGACCCGGACCGGCTCCGGCAGCGCCAGGCTCCCGACCCGCCGCTCCAGCACCACCCGCAGCAACGCGGCCTGCACGGCGGGCGGCGCGGACGACAGCTCGTCGAAGAACACCAGGCCCCGGCCCGCGCGGGCGAGCCGGACCGCCCAGTCCGGCGGTGCCATCGGCACGCCCTCGGCGGCCGGGTCGTTCCCGATCACCGGGAGCCCGGCGAAGTCCGACGGCTCGTGCACGCTGGCGATGACGGTCTCCAGCGGCACGCCGAGCCCGGCGGCGAGCTGCCGCATCCCGGCGGACTTGCCGATCCCGGGCTCGCCCCACAGCAGCACCGGCAGGTTCGCCGACACCGCCAGCGCCAGCGCCTCGATCCCGGCGTCGGCGGCGGGCTCGGTGCGCCACGCCCCGGCCCGCGCGTTCAGCTCGTCGGCCGCCGCGAGCGGATCACCGATGGTCACCGGCCATGTCCTTTCTCGTTGCGCAGGAACTCCAGATCGCCCCGCCGGGCGCGTTCGGCCAGTTCGAGGACGGACGCCCCGGAGCGGTCGGTGGCGTCGGGCCGGGCGCCCGCCGCGAGCAGCGCCCGCACCAGCGCGGGGGTGCCGTGCTCGACGGCGCTGTGGAGCGGGGTGCGCCCGGTCTCGTCGGCGGCCTCCACGTCGAGCCCGGCCTCCAGCAGCCGGGGCAGCAGCCGCTCGTGGTCGACCAGGTGCAGCAGGTGCAGCAGCGTCCGCCCGTCGGCCACGCGCATCCGCGGGTCGAAGGCGTCCAGAAGGCGCAGCACCCCGTCGGTGTCGCCGTGCAGGACACGCCGCAGCAGGTCCTGCCGCTGCATCCGCAGGAACCTCGGCAGCCGCCGGGTCCCCCTGCGCCACGCGGCGGCGACGACGGAGCAGTCGCTCACCGGCCCTCCCAGCCCGCGCAGCAGCCGTTCACGGCGCAGTTGCTCCGCGCCGTGCGGGGTCTGGAGCGCGCGGTCGCGGAACCCCACCAGGTGCCACTCGCCGTTGCAGAGGATACGGCTGGGCTCGGGAAGCGGAGCTTCCGGCGGCCCCGGCGTCCCGCCGCGCCCGGGGAACAGCGCGTCGTGTACGAGTGGGTGCAGGTCGTCGGGCGTGAGCCAGCCGAGCCGGAGCAGCTCCAGGTCGGGGGCACGACGCCAGGCCGCCTCAGGCAGCCGCACGGCGTTCGGCGTCATGGTGACCGGCACCGTCAGCACTCTGGAGTCCTCACGGAGGCGCAGCAGCAGGCCGTACCCGGGGCCGTGGAGGATGAGCAGGCTGCGGCCGGGCTCGTCCCGCTGGAGCCGGGCCAGCCGCGCCAAATCCAGCGGATGATCCCGGATGACCCGGAACGGGTCCGGGCGGTACCGGGAGCCTTTCGGGGTCCGCATGTCCAGCTCGATGCCCGCCGCCGCGCACGCGGCCTCGACCTCGCCTCGTTCGAGCAGCCGGATCGTCCGCTCGGTGAGAGGCGCGCCGGGTGGCTCCTCGTCCGCGTCGAGGGGTGTCCCGTCAGGCCGCAGGAACGGCACCCGGTCCGTGGCCCCGTACCAGCTGCGCAGCCCGTCGAGCCGCCGAACGTCCCACAGCTCCCGCAGCCACGTCCAGTCCTCCAGCCGATGGAACGGGTAGCTGGTGCCCCAGCCGGGACGGGGCGGCCTGAGCACCAGGGTGAGCCGCTGCGGCCGGTCGAGCCGGTCGGGCGTCAGGAGTTGCAGGAGCCGGGAGCCGTACCGGGCCAGCAGCACCATCGTGTTCGGCCGCAGCCTGCCGTGCTCGTCCTCGGCGCGTGGCAGGTGCCAGCGCAGCAGGTCGGGGGCCAGGCGGAGGAGATCCTCCTCGATGCGGGGGCGGCGTGAGCGGGGGATCCCGTCGAGATCGACGTCGACGTCCACTCCGGCGGCGGCGCACGCCCCGCGCCAGTCACCGGCCAGCCGTCGTGCGGTGGCCCGCTCGATCATCGCCCGGGGCACCCCGTAGCGGCGCGCCGCCCGCCAGGACACGGCCGCCTCCGGCGGGAACGACGGGATCGTCCAGGGCCTGCCGCGATGCCTCCGGACGGGGACGGACGCCATCGGTCTCCTCCATGCGGCGCACGTGACAGGACCGGCCGGATTCGAACCGGCGTCCTCCTCACTTGACGGGTAAGGCGCGACGACCTCTGCGCTACGGCCCTGCCGCGCGGCAGCCTAGCCGGGCCCGCCGACGTACCGCGAACCGTCGCCGATCTCGTCACCGGTAGACGCTGGCGATGGCCCCCACGTCGGGGTGCGCACGGGCGGCCGGGCGCAGCCGGGGCGTCAGGGCCCGCTTGACCCGGCGGGGCACCCCCGGCCCCAGGCCCACGTACTCCAGCCGGGTGCTGTCGCCGACCCCGGCCAGCAGCGCCTTGGCGCCCCGGCCGGTGAGGCCGGTGTGGCGCAGCTCCAGCCGCCGCAGCGGGCTGCCCGGCAGCGCCGCCGCCAGC
>DATADI010000348.1:0-5825 GCA_036258615.1 Thermomonospora sp.
CGCGGGGCCTCAGCCCCGGGTCATGTCGGCCGGCAGGCGCTCCAGCATGCTGCGCAGGTCGTCGGCGTGCTCCTCCTCCTGGGCGAGGATCTGCTCGAACACCCGCCGGGTGGTGGGGTCGCCGGAGCCGAGCCACTGCGCGATCTCGGTGTAGGAGGCGATGGCCACCCGCTCGGCGACCAGGTCCTCCTTGATCATCTCCACCAGGTCCAGGCTCTGGCCGTACTCGGCATGCGCCCGGGTGGACAGCGTGTCGGGGTTGTAGTCGGGCTCCCCGCCGAGCTGGACGATCCGCTCGGCGAGCAGGTCGGCGTGTTCCTGTTCCTCCCGGGCGTGTTCGAGGAACTCCGCGGCCACCGATTCCGCGTGAATGCCGGTGGCGGTGTAGTAGTGCCGTTTGTAACGCAGCGTGCAGACGATCTCGGTGGCCAGGGCCTCGTTGCAGACCTGCACCACGCGGGGCAGATCCGCCCCGTACGCCGATGTGATCGGGCCTTTGTCGATCTCCTGCCGGGCCCGCTCCCGCAGGGTCTCGATATCGGTCAGGAACTCCGCCATGTCATTACCCTCCGTGCTGATGAGGCAGAGGGCGACTTACCCGGGGAAGGCGGCCTTAACGCGCCGCCCGGATTTCCACACCGCCGAAACCAGCGGCACACCTGGCCGATAGGCGAGGTGGACGTGGGAGGGGGCGTCCAGCACGAGCAGGTCGGCCCGCGCGCCCACGCCGAGGTGGCCCACGTCGGTGCGGCGCAGCGCCCTCGCCCCGCCCGCCGTGGCCGCCCGCACCGCCTCGTCCGGGGTCATCCGCATGTCCCGCACGGCGACCGCGACGCAGAACGGCATGCTGGAGGTGTAGCAGGACCCGGGGTTGCAGTCGGTCGCCAGCGCCACCGTCACGCCCGCGTCCAGCAGCCGCCGCGCGTCCGGGTACGGCTGGCGGGTGGAGAACTCCACGCCGGGCAGCAACGTGGCCACCGTGTCCGAGCCCGCCAGCGCCGCCACGTCCGCGTCGGTGAGGAAGGTGCAGTGGTCGGCGGACGCCGCCCCGTACTCCACCGCGAGCGCCACGCCCGGCCCGGGGCCGAGCTGGTTGGCGTGCAGCCGTGGCGTCAGCCCCGCCCTGACGCCCGCGTCCAGCACGGCGCGGGTCTGCGCCTCGTCGAACGCGCCGCTCTCGCAGAACACGTCGATCCACCGGGCGTACGGCGCGCACGCGGCGAGCATGTCGGTCGTCACCAGGCGCACGTAGGAGTCGGGCTCATCGGCGAACTCCGGCGGCACCACGTGCGCCCCGAGGAACGTGACCTCGTCGGCGACCTCGGAGGCCAGCCGGACGGCGCGTTCCTCGTCGGCGACGTTCAGGCCGTACCCGGACTTGCACTCCACGGTGGTGGTGCCCTGCCGGGCCATCTCGGTGACGAGCCGCCGCAGGTTGGCGCGCAGGTCGTCGTCGGTGGCCGCCCGGGTCTTGGCGACGGTGGTGCGGATGCCGCCCGCCGTGTACGGGCGCCCGCTCATCCGCGCGGCGAACTCCTCGGCCCGGTCGCCCGCGAACACCAGGTGCGCGTGCGAGTCCACGAATCCGGGCAGTACGGCCCGTCCGTCGGCGTCGAACACCTCGTCGGCCTCCGGTGCCCGCCGCGCCTCCCCGACCCAGGCGACCCGGTCCCCGTCGAGCACCAGCGCCGCGTCCCGGACGACTCCGAGGGGCCCCTCCCCGAGCGCCGGGTCGTTGGTGACCAGCTCCCCGATCCGCGTGACAAGCGTGCTCGTGCTCATGGCAAACCGTCTCCGGTGGTCAGGGCGGTGATGGCGGTGTGCAGGGCGGCGGCGGGGTCGGGGACGAGGAGGTGGCGGCCGTCGCGGACGACACGGCGTCCGGAGACCACGACGTGGCGGACGTCGGCGGCGGTCGCGGCGAACACCGCGGTCTCGGCGGCGTACTCGCGGGTGGTGCCCGCCGTGCGGACCGAGTCGAGCGCGACGGTCACCAGGTCGGCGTAGCCGCCGGGTTCCAGCCGTCCGGCCTCGGGCCAGCCGAGGGCGTGGTGGCCGTTCCAGGTGGCCGCCGCGAGGAGTTCGCCCGCCGACCAGTGGCCGCGCCGCCGGGTGCGGAGCCGCTCGTCCAGTTCGACGGCCCGCGCCTCCTCGAACAGGTCGATGACGGCGTGCTGGTCGGAGCCGAGGCTGAGTTCCGCGCCCGCGTCGGCGAGGGCGCGGGCCGGGCCGATGCCGTCGGCGAGGTCGCGTTCGGTGGTGGGGCACAGGCACACGCCGGTCATGGTGGTGCCCAGGAGCCGGACGTCCTCGGCGTCGAGGTGGGTGGCGTGCACGGCGGTCGCCAGCGGGCCGAGCGCGCCGCCCTCGGCCAGCAGCCGCGTCGGGGTCATCCCGTAGGCGTCCAGGCAGGCGGCGTTCTCGGCGGGCTGCTCGGACAGGTGGAAGTGCAGCGGCGCGCGGCGTTCCCTGGCCCAGGCGGCGACGGCGTGGATCTGCTCACGCGGCACCGCCCGCACGGAGTGGACGGCCGCGCCGACACGCGCGTGCGAGCGGCCGTCCTTGCCGACGAGTCCGTGCAGCGCGTCCACACGGCGCTGCCAGTTGCCCGCCGAGCCGTCGCCGAACCGCAGTTGCGTGCCCGCGAGGGGCCGCCCGATGCCGCCGGTGAGGTAGCACGCGTCGAGCAGCGTGATGCGGATGCCCGCGTCCGCGGCGGCGGCGATGAGCGCCTCCCCCATCGCGTTGGGATTGCCGTACGGGGCGCCGCCGGGTCGGTGGTGCAGGTAGTGGAACTCCCCCACGGCGCTGATGCCCGCCAGCGCCATCTCCGCGTACACCGCCCTGGCCAGCGTCCGGTACGAGTCCGGGTCGAGGCGGTCGGCGACGGCGTACATCTGGTCGCGCCAGGTCCAGAAGTCGCCGCGTTCGGCGTGGGAGCGGCCCCGCAGGGCGCGGTGGAAGGCGTGGGAGTGGGCGTTGGCCAGCCCCGGGAGGGTCAGTCCGGGCAGGCGTTCGGCGTCCGGCGGGGCCGTCACCCCGGGTGTCACCGCCGTGAAGCGTTCCCCGTCGGCCTCGATGAGCACATCGGCGGCCACCTCGTCCCCGAGCCAGGCGAGCTCGGCGTGCCATCGCATATCGGACTCTTACCCGGACGTGAGATTCTTGAGCACCGCCGCGAGGGCCCGCACACCCGCCAGGCAGTCGCCGGTCTCGGCGTGCTCGGCGGGCGCGTGCGACACCCCCGTGGGGTTGCGGACGAACAGCATCGCGGCGGGCACCCGCGCGGACAGGATCCCCGCGTCGTGTCCCGCGCCGGTGGGCAGCACCGGGGCGCCGCCCAAGAGGTCCGCGATCCGGTCGCGCAGCGCGTGGTCGAACGCGACGACCTCGGTGTAGGACTCCTCGGCGACCTCCACGGCCACCCCGTGCCCGGCCGCCGCGCGCCGCGCCGCGTCCATCACCTCCGCGACCGTACGGCGCACGGCCTCGTCGCTGGGGCCCCGCGCGTCCAGCCAGGCGGTCACCGAGGACGGGATCGCGTTGACGCCGCCGGGGACGACGCCGACCTTGCCGATCGTGGCGACGCCGTCGTTGCGGGCGGCGCTGTCGCGCGCGGCGATGACGGTGTGCGCGAACGGCAGCATCGGGTCGCGCCGGTCGGCCAGCAGTGTGGTGCCCGCGTGGTCGCCCTCGCCGGTGAAGTCCAGCCGCCAGCGGCCGTGCGGGATGATCGCGCTCGCCACCCCCACCGGCACGTCGAGCGCCCGGCCCTGCTCGACGTGCAGTTCCACGAAGCACCCGATGCGGCCGAGCAGCCCCTCGTCGGGGCCGAGCGCCGCCGGGTCCAGGCCGTGCGCGGCGATGGCCTCGGCGAACGACACGCCGTCGCCGTCACGCAGCCCGCGTGCCCGGTCCGGGTCGATCGCGCCGGTCAGCAGCCGGGACCCCAGGCACGCCACGCCGAACCGCGCGCCCTCCTCCTCGGCGAACACGGCCACGCCGATCGGCCTGCGCGGCCGGAAGCCCTCCGCGCGCAGCTCGTCGATCGCCGCCAGCGCCGACACCACTCCGAGCGGCCCGTCGAACGCCCCGCCGCCGGGCACGGAGTCCAGGTGCGAGCCGGTGACGACCGCCGGGCCCTCCGCGCCCTCCGGGGCCCACCAGGCGAACAGGTTGCCGTTGGCGTCCCGCTCGACCGCCAGGCCACGCCGCCGGGCCTCGCCGGTGAACCAGTCCCGGCACTCCAGCTCCGGCGGCGTCCAGGCGAACCGGTGGTACCCCCCGCTCTCCGCGTCCCGCCCCACGGGCAGCAACGCGGCCCACATCTCCTCGAAACTCACGAGTCCCTCATCGGGATGCGGACGCCGCGTTCGGCGGCGACCTCGGCGGCGCGGTCGTATCCGGCGTCCACGTGGCGCATCACGCCGGTGCCGGGGTCGTTGGTGAGGACGCGGGCGAGCTTCTCGGCCGCCAGCGGGGTGCCGTCGGCGACGCAGACCTGCCCGGCGTGGATGGAACGGCCGATGCCGACGCCGCCGCCGTGGTGGATCGACACCCAGGAGGCCCCGGAGGCGGTGTTGAGGAGGGCGTTCAGCAGCGGCCAGTCGGCGATGGCGTCGGAGCCGTCGGCCATGCCCTCGGTCTCGCGGTAGGGGCTGGCGACGCTGCCCGCGTCGAGGTGGTCGCGGCCCAGCACGATCGGCGCGCTGACCTCGCCGCGCGCCACCAGGTCGTTGAACACCGCCCCGGCCTTGTCGCGCTCGCCGTACCCGAGCCAGCAGATCCGCGCGGGCAGGCCCTGGTAGTGGACGCGTTCCCCGGCCATCCGGATCCAGCGGGCCAGCGGCTCGTTGTCGGGGAACAGCTCCAGGATCGCCCGGTCGGTGCGGGCGATGTCCTTCGGGTCGCCCGACAGCGCCGCCCACCGGAACGGCCCCCGGCCCTCGCAGAACAGCGGCCGGATGTAGGCGGGCACGAACCCGGGGAACGCGAACGCCCGCTCGTACCCGGCGAGCTGCGCCTCCCCCCGGATCGAGTTGCCGTAGTCGAAGACCTCTGCCCCCGCGTCCTGGAACCCCACCATCGCCTCGACGTGCGCGGCCATCGACTCGCGGGCCCGGCGGACGAAGCCCTCCCGGTCCTTGTCGCGCTCGGTGGCCATGTCCTCGAACGCCACCCCGCGCGGCAGGTACGCCAGCGGGTCGTGCGCGGAGGTCTGGTCGGTGACGACGTCGATCGGCGCGCCCCGGCGCAGCAGTTCGGGCACCACGTCGGCGGCGTTGCCGAGGACCCCGATGGACAGCGGGCGCCGCGCGGCCTTCGCCTCCTCGGCCAGCCGCAGCGCCTCGTCCAGGTCGTCCACCCGCACGTCGCAGTAGCGGTGCGCCACCCGCCGGTCGATGCGGGACGGGTCGCACTCGACGCAGATCGCGACCCCGCCGTTCATGGTGACCGCGAGGGGTTGCGCGCCGCCCATCCCGCCGAGCCCGGCGGTCAGGGTGATGGTCCCGGCCAGCGACCCGCCGAACCGCTTGGCGGCCACGGCTGCGAACGTCTCGTAGGTGCCCTGCAGGATGCCCTGGGTGCCGATGTAGATCCACGACCCGGCGGTCATCTGCCCGTACATGGTCAGGCCCGCGGCCTCCAGCCGGCGGAACTCCTCCCAGGTGGCCCACTGCGGCACCAGGTTGGAGTTGGCGATCAGCACCCGGGGGGCCCACTCGTGCGTCCGGAAGATCCCGACGGGCCGGCCGGACTGCACCAGCAGCGTCTCGTCCCCGCCCAGGTCGCGCAGCGACCTCACGATGCCGTCGAAGCTGGCC
>DATADI010000349.1:0-6847 GCA_036258615.1 Thermomonospora sp.
GGTGCCCGCCCCCGCTCGTGGAGGCGGACGCCGGGATCAGGCGGTCACCACGGCCTCCACGCGGTCCATCTCGTAGTCGCGCGTTTCGCCGAGGGCGAGCGTGCACACGACGGTGATCATGCAGAGCGCCGCGAGCGCCGCGCCGAACGCGAACGAGCCGTACGCGGAGATGATGGCCGCCGCCACGACCGACGGCACCGCACCGCCGATGACGCCCGAGACGTTGTAACAGAACCCGGTCGCGGTGTAGCGGTACCGCGTCATGAACAGCTCCGGGATGAACGCGCTCACCGGCCCGTACGCGACACCGGCGATGAACAGCGTCCCGCACACCCCGACCGCGTAGAAGACGGTCGAGCCCTGGTCGAGCACCGGGAACAGGACCAGCGACCACACGACCGCGGCCACGCCCGCGGCGGCGATCACGCGTCGCCGCCCGACGCGGTCCGAGAGCACGGCCGCGACCACGAGCGACACCGCCAGCACGAGACCGCTGACGAGGCCGATCGAGAGCACACTGGTCCGCGACAGGTCGAGGACCGAGGTCCCGTAGGCGGCGAGGTATCCGACGCTGAGGTAGAACAGCGCGAACGTCATCACCATGACGCCCGAACCGAGCAGGAACTGCCGGGGCTGGCTCTTCACGGCCTCCACGAACGGCGCGGCCGCCGCCCCGCGGCGGGACATCTCCCCCTCGAACACCGCCGACTCGTCGATCTTCAGCCGGACGAACAGGCCGACGCCGACGAGCACGCCGCTCAGCAGGAACGGGATGCGCCAGCCGTAGTCCACGAACGCGTCCTGGCTCATGGTCAGACCGGTGACCAGGAACGTCGCGTTGGCCAGGCAGATCGCGACGGCGGCCCCGAACGAGCCGAACATCGCGTAGAACCCGCGCCTGGCCTTCGGCGCGCTCTCCGCCGCCAGCAGCGTCGCGCCCGCCCATTCGCCCCCGAAGGCGAGTCCCTGCACGAACCGCAGGAGGGTGATGATGATCGGGGCGGCCACGCCGATCTGCCCGGCCGTGGGGGTCATGCCGATCAGCATGGTCGCGAACCCCATCAGGAGCAGCGTGGTGACCAGCGTCCTCTTCCGTCCGAGCCGGTCACCGAAGTGCCCGAAGACGATCGAGCCGAGCGGCCGGGCGACGAACGCGACGCCCAGCGTGGCGAACGAGGCGACCGTCCCCGCCGCGGTGCCCAGGGCCGGGAAGAAGACCTTGGGGAACACCAGCGCCGCCGCGACGCCGTAGATCTGGAAGTCGTAGGCCTCGATCAGCGTTCCCGTCCCGCTCGCGACGGCGATCCGGCGCATCGGGTTCTTCGCCGCGGTGGCCTCCGCGGCCGGCGGGTGTCTGTGCATAGGGGGTTCCTCTCTGGTGCATCGGTCCAGATGTCCGTGCGACCGGGCGGCGGCGTCCGCGGGCCGGCGGACGGCGGGCCGGGGTGACGACCGCACCCCGCACGGCGGGGCCGGCCGTCCGGGGGTCGTCATCGACGAGGTGGAAGGAGAACGGCGACGGTGCCGCGGAGGGGAGTCGTTGCGCAGGGACCCGGCGCCCACCCGGGCGGTCCCCGCACCGGCGACCCGGGTGTGATCTGGAACATATCGCGCAAGATATATGAAATATGTAGCATGGGCAAGGAAAGTTCGCCCGTTGCCCTACCGGCCCACCAGCCGGAACGCCTCCGCCCCGCCCCACCGGAGCGGGGCGGAGGTGGGGCCGGGTGCACGAGATGCCCTCCCCGGCTCACGGTGTCGGGCCCCTGCGGGCGGCGGACCCTGTCCCTCTGGAGGCACGTCCCGGGCCCGCCGTGGCGGCATCAACGGTCAGCCCTCTGCCGGGCGACGCCCGCCGCCGCAGCGTCGCCGCTGGGGTGGCTGGATCGCGCTCGGTGTCAGGGCGTGCCGGGGCGGAACACGATCGGTACGTCGGCGGGTGGCGTTGACCGTCGCGGGGAGCCTCTGGGGCCTGTCCGGCTGCGGGTACGCGGGCGGGGAAGGGCAGGCGCGGCGGTCAGTGCCGCACCGAGGGCGTCGGTGCCCGTGGTGTCGCCGCCGGGCGGTGGGGGGCCGGGGAGGTGTGGGGCGGAGGGGTCAGGACTCCTCGGCCTCGTCCTTCCAGAGGCCCTGCTTCTCCAGGAGCTCGATCACGTAGTCGGCGCTCTCGGAGATGTGCTCCTCCATGAGCGAGCGCGCCTTGCGGGCGTTGTGGTCGCGCAGCGCGTCGACCAGGAGCGGGTGCTGGTCCCGGGTCGACTCGACCTGGGCCTCCAGCGAGGCGTAGAAGCGGTTCGGGAGGTGCTTGACGACACCGGCGAGCAGGAGGGCGAGGCGGCGCGAGTCGGCGGCCAGGTTGATCTCGCGGTGGAAGGCGTGACCGAGGTCGGCGATGAGGTCCTTGTCGCCGGTCGCGGCGATCTTCTCGTGCTGCTCGGTGATGGCCTCGAGGCGGGCGATCTGGGCCGGGGTGATCTTCTTGGCGGCGCGGGCGGCCAGCTCGCCCGCCAGCTTGGCCTGGGCCCAGAACAGGTCGCGCACGTCCTGCCGGGTGAAGGAGGCGACGACGAACCCGCGACGGGGGACCAGCTGGATGAAGCCCTCGCTGGCCAGCGCCACCAGGCCCTCGCGGACCGGCGTGTTGCTGACGCCGACCGCCTCGGCGATCGGGTCCATGCGCAGGAAGTCACCGGGCCGGAACGCCCCTGACATGATCTGCTCGCGGACGTAGCTCGCCACTTCCTCGGGAAGCTGCCGCCGCCGCCTGTTGCCGCGGATCGCGGTCAGGTCGTTCGCCACGGACATCGTCGTCGTTCACCCCTCGGAGACTCGCGAGCATTATATACCGGCGCTCGTCGCCGTGGACGGCGCGAGCGCGCGGCGCCCGGCAGGCCCCAAGGGGGCGGCTAGCTCGCGGACTCCTCGCCCTGCCGCCACACGCCACGTTCCTCGAGCCTGCCGATGAGGTGGTCGGCGCCGGCCAGGATGTGCTGCCGCATGAGCGTCCGCGCGGCCCGCGGATCACCGTCGGTGAGGGCCGCCAGCAGTTCGGGGTGGTCGTTGACCGTCATGTGGACCTGCTCCTGGATGGTCGCGTAGAACCGGTTGGGCAGGTGCCTGACCATCGCGCCGAGCAGCAGGCTCAGCCGGTGCGAGCCCGCGGCGCGGTTGATCTCGCGGTGGAAGTCGTGCCCGAGGCCGGCGATCCGTTCCCGGTCGTCGTTCTCGACGGCGCGCAGGTGCTCGCCGAGGACGTCCTCCAGCCGCCGTACCTGCGCCGGGGTGATCCGGGTGGCGGCCCGCGCCGCGAGTTCGCCCGCCAGCTGGGCCTGCGCCCAGAACAGGTCGCGGACGTCCTGGGGCGTGAAGGGGGCCACCACGAAGCCCCGACGCGGAACGAGGCGGACGAAGCCGGCGCTGCGCAGCGACAGCAGCCCCTCGCGGACGGGGGTGTTGCTGACGCCGACGGCCTCCGCGATGTGCTCCATACGAAGGAACTCGCCGGGCCGCACCACACCGGAGATGATCAGCTCGCGGACGTGGGCGGCGACCTCCTCGGGCAGCTGCCGGCGGCCACCGCGCCCGAGGCCGGGCGGCTGCGCGTTCATGCTAGGGGCCCCCGGCCGGCGCGTGGGTGCACGGCGTGGTCATGCGGCGACCCTCTCGAAGACGGCGGCGAGTCCCTGGCCACCGCCGATGCACATGGTCTCCAGCCCGTACCTGGCTTCGCGCCGGTGCATCTCGCGGGCGAGCGTGGCCAGGATGCGGGCTCCGGTGGCGCCGACGGGATGGCCCAGGGAGATTCCTGATCCGTGGACGTTGAGGCGTTCGAAGTCGGCCTCGGCGAAACCCCACTCACGGGTGCAGGCGAGCACCTGGGCGGCGAAGGCCTCGTTGAGCTCGATGAGGTCGATGTCGGACAGCGTGAGTCCGGCGCGTTCCAGGGCGGCCCGGGAGGCGGGGACGGGGCCGAGGCCCATGGTCCTGGGCGGTACGCCCGACGCCGCCCAGGACACCAGGCGGACCAGCGGCCGCAGCCCCAGCGCCTCGGCGCGGCCGGGATGGGTGACGACGCACAGCGCCGCCGCGTCGTTCTGCCCGCAGGCGTTGCCGGGGGTGACGGTGGCCTCGGGGTCCTGCCCGCCCAGCACCGGCCGGAGGGCGGCCAGCGCCTCCGGGGAGGCGTCGGCACGCGGATGCTCGTCGATGAGGACGATGTCCGGCCCCCCGCCGGTCCGGACCGTGATCGGGACGATCTCCTCGGCGAACACCCCGGAGCGCTGGGCGGCGACGGCGCGGCGGTGGGAGGTGAGGGCGAGGCGGTCCTGTTCCTCGCGCGTGATGCGGTACGCGCGGCGCAGGTTCTCGGCCGTCTCCAGCATGCCGCCGGGCACCGGATGGTCGCGTCCACCGGCGGTGACCCGCCCGCGGGCGAGCCCGTCGTGCAGGGTCAGCGCGGTGCCCCGGGCGCCCCGGCGCAGCTCGGTGGAGTAGAAGGGGACGTTGCTCATGCTCTCGGTCCCGCCCGCGATCACCAGGTCGTTCACGCCGGTGCCGACCTGCATCGCGGCCTGGATCACCGCCTGCAGCCCGGAGCCGCAGCGCCGGTCGACCTGCATGCCGGGGACCGTCACCGGCAGCCCGGCGTTCAACGCCACGACACGGCCGATCGCGGGCGCCTCGCTGGTGGGGTGGCAGTTCCCGAGCACGACGTCCTCGACGGCGGCCGGGTCCAGCCCCGTCCGCTCCAGCAGGCCCCGCAGGGCGATCTCGCCCAGGTCCGCGGCGGTGAGCCGGCTGAGGGAGCCGCCGTACCGGCCGACCGGGGTACGGACCGGTTCACAGATCACGACCTCGCGCATGGCCTGCCGCCTTTCTGCCGCTGGTGGGTGTCGACGCCCGTTCCGCCCCTCGGTGACCGGCCCCGGGTCCGCTGCGCGGGTGAGTGATGGCTATGATATATCATATATAAACCATTTCCATTCATCAAAGCCGAGAACTGTGGTGCCCACCGCCCGGCGTGGCCGCCGGGACGCGGAGGAAGGACTGCCATGAGCCGCTACGCGCGCTTCGAGCATCTGCGGATCGACGAGCCCGATGACGACGGGATCGCCGAGCTGGTGTTCGACGGCCCGGGCCTGAACGCGGTCAGCGAGGGGGCGCACGCCGATCTGGCCGAGGTGTGGCGCGAGTTCGACGCCGACCCCCGGGTGAGGGCCGTGCTGATCCGCGGTGAGGGCCGGGGGTTCTCGGCGGGCGGCTCGTTCGAGCTGGTCGAGCGGATGACCCGGGACTTCCAGGTCCGCTCCCGGGTGATGCGCGAGGCCCGGGACCTGGTCTATAACCTGCTGGACTGCTCCACGCCGATCGTGTCGGCCATCCATGGCCCGGCGGTCGGCGCGGGCCTGGTCGCCGGGGTCCTGGCGGACGTGTCGGTGGTGACGAGGACCGCGAAGATCATCGACGGGCACACCCGGCTGGGTGTCGCGGCGGGGGACCACGCGGCGATCTGCTGGCCGTTGCTGTGCGGGATGGCCAAGGCGAAGTACTACCTGATGACGTGCCGCCCGCTGAACGGTGCGGAGGCCGAGCGGATCGGCCTGGTGTCGCTGTGCGTGGACACCGACGAGGAGCTGCTGCCCACGGCGCGGGAGGTGGCGCGGGAGCTGGCGACCGGGGCGCCGACGGCGATCAGGTGGACCAAGCAGTCGCTGAACAACTGGTACCGCCAGGTCGCCGGGTCGATCTTCGACGCGTCGCTGGCGCTGGAGTTCTACGGGTTCGGTGGCCCGGAGGTCACCGAGGGCCTGGCCGCCCACCGCGAGCGCCGCGCGCCGCGTTTCTGACCACCGCCGCGGCCTCGCCCCTGGCCGGTCCAGCCGTACGAACACCAAGGAGGAAAGACCGTGAAGCCGTACCGTTCGATGCTCTTCGTTCCCGGCCACAAGCCGGCCTGGGCCGACAAGGCCGTGGCCGCCGGAGCGGACGCGATCATCCTGGACCTGGAGGACTCGGTTCCGGCCGCCGGCAAGGCCGAGGCGCGCCAGGCCGTCCGGGAGACCCTCGGGCGGCTGCGTGGGCAGGACGTTCGTTGTGACGTGTGGGTGCGGCCCAACAGCTACGACAGCGGCCTGTTCGGCGCCGACGTCGAGGCCGTGACCGTGCCCGGGCTGGCGGGGTTGTTCCTGCCCAAGGTGTTCACCGCCGAGGAGGTCGTGCGGATCGACGCCGTCGTCTCCCACCTGGAGGCCCGCGAAGACCTCGAGGCGGGCTCGGTCGGGCTGATCATCTCCTACGAGACGGCGGTCTCGATGGCCCGCTGTGAGGAGATCGCGGCGGCCAGCCCCCGGGTGTCCAGCCTCCTCGGGGCCACCGGCCCGAACGCCGACGTCGGCCGTGAGCTGGGCTTCGAGTTCACCCCGGAGGGACTGGAGACCCTCTACCTGCGCAGCCGGATCGTGCTGGCCGCCCGCGCCGCCGGGCTCCACCACCCCGTCACCGGCGTGTGGCAGGACATCAAGGACCTCGACGGGTTCCGCGCCTTCGCCGAGGACTCCCGCCGCCTGGGATACCGCGGCATGGTCTGCATCCACCCCTCCCACGTCGCCATCTCCAACGAGGTCTTCAGCCCCACGCCCGAGAAGGTCGACTACTACCGCCGCATGATCGACGCCTTCCGTAAGGCCGAGGCCCAGGGCAGCGCCGCCGTCGACTTCGAGGGCCAGCACATCGACATCGCCCACGTCAAGACCGCCGAAGGCGTCATCGAACTCGCCGACGCCATCGGGATCCAGGCGTCGAGCGGCTGATCACGCCGACCCCCGGGAGGTCACGGCCCGCCACGGAG
>DATADI010000350.1:0-1841 GCA_036258615.1 Thermomonospora sp.
CTCCGAGAGCGGGGGGACGTCGGCGCCCAGCCGTGCGATGAGTTCGGTCTCGTCCATGATCATCACTCCGTCTCGGTGGTCGGCTGAGGGGGGACGGTGGCCCGCAGCAGGTTGCGGACCCGGTGGATGCGCGAGCGCACCGTGCCGACCGGGATCTCCAGGGCGGCGGCGATCTGCTCGTAGCTGAGGTCGGCCCAGGCCAGCAGGAGCATCGCGTCGCGATCCCCCTCCGGCAGGCCGGACAGCACGTCGACCAGCGGCCTGGCGGCCACCGTCGCGTCGACCTGGGCGGCCACCCGGTCGGCGTGCGAGGGCTCGGGCGGCTCCAGGCGGGCCCGCGCCAGCGCGTCCCAGCGGCGCGCCTCGGCCCGGCGGTGGCCGCGCAGCAGGTTGGTGGCGATGCCCAGCAGCCAGGGGAGTGCCCCGGCCGGGCTGCGCTCGGGGTCGAACCGGGCGCGCTGCTCGAAGGCCGCCAGGAACGTCGCCGACAGCAGGTCGTCGGCCTCGGTCGGGCCCGCCCGGCGGGCCAGGTAGTTGTGGACCCGGTCGGCGTGCCGGTCGAAGAGGGCGGCGAACACCTCAGGTTCGGTCCGCGACCTCTCGATCAGCGCCGCGTCGGGCGGCGCCTCCTCCGGACTCCGCCGGGAGATCCGCTCGAGTATCGTCACACCCTCTATTGGTCGGCCGCCCCGGATTCGGTTCACGGCGGTTCGGACGGGTCGTGGATCAGGGGGTTCGGCGCAGCAGCGCGCCCCGCAGGGTCACCCCATGATGGCGGTTCAGCCGGCGGACCTCGAACGCGGCGATCGCGGTGACCGACAGCGGCGCCCCGAGCAGCAGCAGCGCCGCCACACCCGCCGGGACGCCGCGGTAGGCGTCGGTGAACAGGTCGACCAGCGCCATCACCCAGGACAGCGTGGTGGTGAGCAGCGGCGGCACCAGTTCGTGGATGTCGGTGGTCCGGAAGACGTGGGTGAGCGACAGGAGCAGCCCGTACAGGGTGAACGGCACCAGCCAGAGCAGGACCACCCCCGCGACCGGTTTGACGGCCGGGCTGAAGGACATCGCCCAGTTCCGCAGTCCCTGGTACTCGGGGGCCGCGGCGAGGACGAAGGAGTACGCGGCGCCGAACTGCACCACGACCGCCACCAGCGGGAGCAGCGACCGCCGCAGGAACAGACCGCGGTTCGGCGGGCGGGCGGCCCCGATGAACACCCCGACCACGATGGGGAACGCGCAGCACATCGCCACCATGGTGAGGTAGGCCTCATTGACCCGCTCGGAGGCGGCGTCCTCGGGGCTCACCACCTGGTACGCCATCGCGACCCACAGCATCACCAGGATCCCCGTCCAGGCCCTCGCGAACTGGAGCCTGCGGACGATGGGCTCCTCGATCCGGTCCGGGCGGGAGGGGCGGAACATCATCTGCGCCGCGCGGATCGGGTTGAGCGCCCGCAACAGCCGGGCGGTGCGGGTGGGCGGCGAGGGTGTCCACTGCGGCCCGTACTGCGGTGGGACCGGGCCGTACGGCGGCTGCGGTGGCCAGGGGGGCTGCTGCGGCCAGGGAGGCTGCTGCGGCCAGGGAGGCTGGGGCGGCCACGGACCTTGGGGCGGCTGGGGGGGTTGCACACGGAGAGTGTGACGTGCCGCCCGTGTTCGGTGTCCTGGAAGCTCTCAGGGCTAGCCGGTGCCGCCGATGGAGACGTCCCCGGTGATGTCCCCGGCCTGCACGACGTTGCCGGTGATGCGGGCGTCGCCGCCGATGACGTTGGTGACCCGGCCCTCGCCGGTGACGCGGTCGGCCTCGGCGAGCCAGCCGGCCAGCAGCGCCCGCAGTTCCG
>DATADI010000351.1:0-5900 GCA_036258615.1 Thermomonospora sp.
TCTTCACCGCCCTGCCGATCGGCACCGCGCTCAGCGCCGCCGTCCGGGCCACCGGCGCCGACCTGGCCTACCACGACTTCCCCTGGCTGCGCGGAACCCCGGCCGACGCGCCGCCGCCCGAACGGCTGGTGGTGCTGGGCAGCTCGCTGGTCCGCAACGGGCTGGTGCGCCGCGAGGCGTACCTGGACTGGGTGCTGTCGCTGGCCGACGACGAGCCGGTCGCCTACCGGCCGCACCGCCGCGAGTGCCCCCAGGTGCTGGAGGCGCTGCGGCGGCACCCCAGGATCGCGGTCGCCGAGGCCGGGGTGCCGGTGGAGATCTCGCTGCGCGGCCTGACCGCCGGTCACCGGGTGGTGAGCCTGCCGTCCACGGCGCTGACGTCGCTGCGCATGGTGCTGCGGGCCGCCGGGACTACCATCGAGGGCGTGCCCGTACCGGCCGACTGGTGGACCGCCGACGCCGCCCCCGAGCTGCGCGCCCATCTCAGCATGTTCGTGGGCGGCCTGGAGATCGTCACGTGACGCGTGTGCTCGCGGTGGCCGACTCCGACTCCTACCTCAAGTGGACCGCCGGGCTGCTGGACCACCTGCCCGACGACTGGGCCCGGCGGCTGGTGGTGGTCCGGTCGCCGATCGCCCCCTCGCCCGAGCAGGTCCGCGCCGCGCTGAACGGCACCTCGGCGGGCGCCCCGGTGATCGTGCCCGCCCGGGGCGTGCTGCGGCAGGTCCGCCGGTTCCACCCGGACGTCCTGCTGCTCGGCTGCACCGGGCCGGTGGTGCACGTCCTCAGCTCGCTCGTCCCCGAGACCGGGCGGCCGGTGCTGGTGTCCGGGCTGCCCGGCATCTCGGTGCCCGCCACCGAACGGGCCTGGGTGTACCGCAGCGCCGTCGACCTGTTCCTGGTGCACAGCCGCCGGGAGGCCGCCGAGTTCACCGAGATCGCCACCCGGCTCGGCCTGCCCGGCCGGGTCGGCTTCACCCGGCTGCCGTTCCTGGACCCCGCCCCGCCCGCGCCCGTCCGCGACCGGGTCGTGTTCGCCACCCAGGCCAAGGTCCCCGCGCCCCGCGAGGAGCGCGAGCGGATCCTGCTCGCCCTGGCCGCCCTCGCCGCCGCCCGGCCCGACCTGCGGGTCGTCGTCAAGATGCGGGGCCTGGCCACCGAGCAGCAGACCCACCGCGAACGCCACCACTACCAGACCCTCTGGGACGACCTGGCCGCCGCCGGACGGGTCGACCGGGACGCGGTGACCTTCGACGCCGGGCCGATGCGCGAGCACCTGGCGCACGCCGCCGGGTTCGTCACCGTCAGCTCCACCGCCGCCCTGGAGGCCATCGCCGCCGAGGTGCCGCTGCTGATCCTGTCGGACTTCGGGGTCAACGCCCAGATGATCAACCTGGTGTTCGATGGCAGCGGCTGCCTGGGCACCCTGGACGACCTGGCGCACGCCCGCTTCCGGGAGCCCGACCCGGCCTGGTGCGCCGCCAACTACTTCCACGAGGAGTCCGCCGAGGACTGGCTGGGCACCCTCACCGACCTGCTCGGCGACGCCCGCGCGGGCCGCCTGCCCGACCCCGTGCACCTGCACGTCCGGCGCGGCCGGCTGGCCGGGCCCCGGGCCCGGATCCGGCTGGAGGCCCACCCCGCCCTCCTCCGCCACCTGCGCGACCTGCGCCGCGTCCACCGCCGTCCCTGACCCGCCCCCGCCCCGGGAACCCGGTGGCGCCCCGGCGGAGAGACATGGGTGACAAACCCCGACAGGGAGAGGCGGCACCGTGCTGCCCGGTGAGGAAGGGGTCGTGAAGGCGGTGGGGCGGGCGTGTGCGCGGCATGGGGTGTTTCTCGGGTTGCTGGTCGTGGCGGTCGGGCTGCGGTGGCTGGTGACGTCGGGGTATCCGACGGTCTTGTGGTTCGGGGACTCGACCACCTATCTGGAGTCGGCGGTGTTGTTCGAGCCCTCGGATCTGCGGGTCACCGGGTATTCGGTGTTCCTGTGGATGCTGGGGCCGTTCCACAGCTTCCTGGTGGTCGTGGCGGTGCAGCATGCGATGGGCGTCGCCGTCGCGGTGATGGTGTACGCGCTGGTGTGGCGGGCGGTGCGGGCGGCGTGCCCGGAGCGGTGGTGGCTGCCGGGGGCGCTCGGCTCGGTCCTGGCCGCGCCGGTGTTGTTCGACGTCCACCAGGTGCAGCTCGAGCACCTGTTGATGGCCGACACCCTGTTCATGTTCCTGCTGGCGGGGGCCGTCACCGTGGTGATGTGGCGGTCCCGGATGTCGTGGTGGGCGGGGGCGCTGGCGGGGCTGCTGGTGGCCTGTGCGGCGCTGGTGCGCTCGGTGGGGCTGCCGCTGGTGCTCCTGCTGCTGGCGGGGATGCTGGTTCGCCGGGCGGGGTGGTACGCGGTCGGCGCGGCCGTGGTCGGGTGCGTGGTGCCGGTGGTGGCGTACGCGGCGTGGTTCAACGCCGAGCACGGGAGGTTCGCGCTGAGCGACACCAACGGGCTGTGGCTGTACGGGCGGACGGTCGCGTTCGCGCGGTGCTCGGAGTTCCGGCCGCCGCCGGACGTGGCGCGCATGTGCCGCGACGGCGTACCGCCGACACCGGGGATGGCTCCGGCGTACGCGGCGTTGTGGGGGCCGCACCACAGTTTCCGCCAGTTCCCCGAGCGGCACCGCGACCCGGAGGCGAACCGGCTCGCCGGTGAGTTCGCCCGCTCGGCCATCCTGGGGCAGCCCGGGGACTACCTGCGGGTCGTGGCGCGCGACACGTTCCGTGCGTTCGCCTGGCACCGCGCGCCGTACCCGAACGAGGAGACGGTGGCGGAGTATCGGTTCCGGCCCGGGGCGACGCTCAGGGAGCGGGACGCGTTGTTCGCCTACGCCTATGGGGGCCGTACCGCCGAGGCACGGGTCGTGGAGCCGTACGCGGGCCGGGTTCGGGCGTACCAGAGGTACGCGGAGATGCCCGGGACCGTCGTGGGCGTCCTGCTGGCCGTGGGGCTCGGCGGGGTGCTGCTGCGGGTGCGGCGGGCGGGAGGGCCCGCGCTGCTGCCCTGGGCGATGGGCCTGGCGCTGCTCGTGGTGCCCGCCGCGACCGCCGACTTCGACCACCGGTACGTGCTGCCCGCGGTGCCGTTCGCCGCGCTCGGCGCCGGGCTGGCCCTCGTCCCGGTGCCGCGCCGGTCAGGACCCGTCGCGGGCCTTGGCGCGGAGCTGCTCGGTGCGCCGGAAGACGCTGACGGCGATCTGACGGCGGCGGCTGCTGCGGGGCAGGACGGCGTTGAGGACCTTCGGGTGCGCCGTGCTGAACCCGCCGGGGAGGTCCAGTGACGTGAGCCGCCGCCTGGTGAAGTACCGCGACCAGGGCTCCCCGGGGTGGGCGTGCAGGAACGCCAGAGCGTCCTCGCGCAGGTCGGGCCGGGCCGACGCGCGCATGCAGTACGACACGGCCTTCACCAGGCCGTTCAGCTCCGCGGCGGCCCCCTCGCCCCGGAACAGCGGGTCGTGCAGCGTCCCGTCCGCCTCCAGGTGCGGCAGCATCGTGTCGATCACGGTCACCGGGATCCGGTTGCTGTTGTGGTACGGGGTCAGCCGCTTGAGCATCGGGGTCGAGCCCACCGCGGCGGCCGGGATCCCGTAGAAGCGGGACGCCGTCACCAGCGCCGTGGAGAAGCAGCCCACGATCAGCTCCGGCCGTACCGCGCCGCACCAGACCTCGGCGGGCACCGGCGCGTCGATGACGACCAGCCGGACCCCCAGCCGCTCCGCCTCGGCCGCCAGCCGGGCCGTGGACCGGGCCGGGCTGCCCGGGTGCGGCTTGAACAGCACCGTGGCGTGGCCGCGCGCCGCGACGCCGCGCAGCATCGTCAGGTGCAGGTCCTGCTCCTCGTCCTCGGTGAGCAGGTCCAGCGCCGCCAGGTACTGGCCCACGACGAGCGCGGCCCCGTCGAGGTCGCCGTCGTGCTCGCGGTGGCGGGCGACGAGCGGTGCGAGGTGCGCGCCGAGCTTGTCCAGGACGGCCCGGAACGGCTCCTCGGGGATCGCCTCGGCGGGCACCTCGTGCTCGCGGAGCAGCTGCGGCTCCAGCCCCGGCACCAGGTTCAGGTGGAGCTGCCGGGTGATCTGCGTGCCGACGGCGTTCGGCAGCGGCGTGCGGGTGGGCCCGTAGCTCATCAGGCCCTCGGAGTACACCGTCACCTCGGCGTCGTGGAAGATCGAGGCGATGGTGCGGGCGGGGCTGGCCGAGACCGACTCGACCACGATCTCCAGCGGGTCGCCGCCCAGCTCCCAGCGCTCCCGGAACACCCGCTCCCACAGCGGCAGCTCCTCGGTGCGCGGCAGCCAGCCGCCGGGGTGCAGCGGGGCGATCTCCTCGTTCCAGGAGCGGACCTCGTCGAAGCGGGGCGCCAGCACCTCGAACCCGGGGGCCTGGTCGACCGGCACCGCCAGCTCGGGGATGGCGGCGTTGTTGCTGACCAGCAGGATCCGGCGGCGTCCGCGCTCGCCGAACAGCCCGGCGTCCACGGCCGCGCTGACCGCGACGGCGCCGTACAGCGTGGAGGTGACGAAGATCTGTGTCACGGTCAGACCACGATCCCCAAGGTGGCGGCGAACAGTTCCTGGCGCTCGCGGCCCAGCCGGGGCCGCAGCTCGGCGAGCTGGTCGGGCGGCAGCGCCTTCAGCGTGGCGCGGGCCCGCTGCTTCAGCCGGTGCTGGAGCGCGGGGGTGAGCCGGTCCCGTTCGGTGAGGTGGTGCGCGATCATCGCGGCGTAGGTCTGCACCGCCTTGCCCGCGTACCGGTGGCCCTCGGGGTCGGCCGCCAGCTCGGCCAGCACCTTGTCGAAGGCGTCGAAGAAGTGCAGCTGCCGCTCGTCACCGATCTTGGTGAGCGACCCGGCGACCTCCCGCCGGTAGAACACGCCGAACAGCGAGACCACCGCGTACGAGGCCGCGTGCAGCAGCAGCTTCCACGTCCACGGCCGGTCCTCGCAGGTCAGCAGCGACTCGTCGAAGGCGAGCAGGCCGTCGTCGAGCAGCTCCCTGCGGTACACGCCCGACCAGGCGTTGGGGTAGTCGGCCATGGTCTTCACATGGGCGGGCAGGATGCCGTCACGGGGGCTGAGCTTGACCCCGCGACGGCCCTGCGGCGCGCGGTGCACCTCACGCCGCTTCCCGTACACCTGGATGTGGTCGGTCTTGATGAAGTCGCACCCGATCGCGTCGATCGCCTCCACCGCCGCGGCCAGGTAGCCGGGGGCGATGTAGTCGTCCCCGTCCAGGAAGGTGATCAGCCGGCCGGACGAGGCGGCCATGCCCCGGTTGCGCGCCCCGCTCAGCCCGACCGCCTGGTCGTTGCGGACGACCGTCAGGTTGGGCATCCGCGCGGCGTGCTCGGCGAGGATCTCCGGCGTGCGGTCCACCGAGCCGTCGTCGACCATGATGAACTCGAAGTCCTCCCGGTCGTTGCGGGCCAGGCTGAGCATCAGATCGCCGAGGTAGGGGGCGACGTCGCGCATCGGCACGATGACCGACAGGGTGGTCACCAGGGCTCCGTTTCGGTATTCGCGGTGTCGTGGGGGAGGGGGTCAGTCGGTGACGCGGCGCAGCCGGGCGCGCGGTTCCACTTCTCCCGGAAAGACCCGCTTCTCACCGTCGCCCAGTGCCTCCTCGATGATACGGATGTCGCGAACGAGGTGTTCCAGTCCCGTCGGTTCGAGGGAGGCGGCGTGGTCGGAGCCCCACATGGTGCGGTCCAGGGTGATGTGGCGTTCGACCATGACGGCGCCCATGGTGACGGCCGCCAGGGAGATCTGCAGGCCGCGTTCGTGGCCGGAGTAGCCGACCGGCACCCCGTAGCGCTGCTGGAGGGTGGCGATGGTGCGCAGGTTGGCCTCCTGCGGCGGCAGC
>DATADI010000352.1:0-1980 GCA_036258615.1 Thermomonospora sp.
CACGACCGGCCCCACCACCGCACCGGCTCCAGCGAAGGCCCCCCGGCTGGCGACGATCCGGTGCCAGGCCCAGGTAACCTCCGGGTCCACCGGGGGACTCGTTCCGGGGCGGCGGAAGAGTGACGCCTCGGCCACCGCGAAGCGTTCCTCCCATGAGCGGGCATCGCGGAGCCGCTCCCGGATCCGTGTCGCGTCCCGTCCCCACAGGTCCTCGAGGGCGACCACGGCGCGCTCCAGCTCGGCCGGGGGGACGCCCAGCACGGCGTGTGCGGCCAACGGCGACAGGCGTACCTGCAGGCACTCGATGTTCTGGCCGCTCACCCGTACTGCGGGGGTGAGCCGGGCGACGAGACTTCCCCGCTGCTGGCGGCCGGTGGTGTCCTCGATGACGAGCGGGCCGGTGCCGAAGTCCACGACCAGCGTGAGGGCCGGATGCGGGACCGATCGTAGGTCGAAGGGGCCTGGGCCTCGGTCGCGGAACCCGGCCATGCTGGCACCCGGTACCCGGCTGGGCCGCGTCGGCCTCGCGACCTCCCACCCGGCTGCGGCGTCACGCCCGTGCACGGTGGGGTGCATCAGCCCATGGTAGGAATACTGCCCGCCGTAACTAGGTGCTCGTCGTAAGCCCTTCATCAAATGGGCTGCCGGGGCGACACCAGGGCTGCGGCGGGCGACTGTGCGCGAGCCTCTCGGCTGTGCGTTGAGCTGCAGCGCGGGCGCCCGTTTATCGCGGCGACCGAGGCCGCCGCGTTGATCGCGGATCAGCGCTTGTGGCGCTGTCCCTCGGCGAGCTGCTCGGCGGTCTTGTCGCCGCCGACCCGGCGCTGGACGGCGGCGGCCAGGCCGGGCGCGATACCGCCGAACTGGGCGACCAGGCGCAGACTCAGCGGGGCCACGTCCACCTCGGCGCGGTTCTGCTCGATGGCGCGTATGGTCGCCCGCGCCACGTCCTCCGGTGAACGGGTGCCGACCCCGCGGGGCAGGGCCGCCCCGGAGTCGGCGAACATGCCCGCGTCCCTGATGAAGCCGGGGAACACCGTCGAGACCCCGACGTTGTGCGGTCGCATGTCCTCGCGGAGCGCGAGGGCGAAGCCGCGCATCCCGAACTTGGTGGCGTTGTAGAGGGACGCCCGCCCGGACGCGGCCTTCCCGGCCAGCGAGGAGATGAAGACCAGGTGGCCGCGGCCCCGGTCGGCCATGCGCGCCCCGGCCAGCTTCGCCATCACGATGGGCGCGCGAAGGTTGACGTCGAGCGCACGGTCGATCTCGCGGACGGAGTAGTCGGCCAGCACCCCGGTCGCCGGCAGCGCGGCGTTGGCCACCAGCACGTCGATCTCACCCGCCGCGTCCAGCACTCCCTCGATCGCGTCCCGGTCGGCCAGGTCGGCGGGGATGGCCCGGCCACCCAGCTTCTCGGCCAGCGGCTCGAGTACGTCCGTGCGCCGCCCGGTGAGCACCACCTCACCGCCCCGGGCGGCCAGGGCGACCGCCAGCGCCCGCCCGATCCCGCCGGTGGCCCCCGTCAACAACACCTTCGCGCCGCGCAGATCCATGCAGTCCTCCACCCTTGCCTGCTGCCGCGCCCGCTCTTGGGACGGCCCCGACTCCTGGTCGATGTCACCGGGGCCATGCGCGGGCACGGCCCCACGATCAGCATCACAGACCCGAGCGCACGACGTCTTGGACGAATGTTCCGGCGGCCCCGTCACCGACTCCCGTACCCGCGACGCTGACCGGCATCGGACCGCGCCCCCAGCCTCCGGGCGAACGCCCGCCCGCCGCCGAAGCCAGGTTCCCTGCGCGTGCTCCCCGGGCCGACACGCCGAGGAAGGCCAAGGACTGGGCCCGGCGCGGGTGGGGGTCAGGTGGGGCGGTGGAGGACGGCGGCGGCGTTGAAGCCGCCGGTGCCGCGGGCGATGACCAGGGCGGTACGGAGGGCGGGGAGGTGGCGGGGGCGGGTGACGAGGTCGAGGCCGTGGT
>DATADI010000353.1:0-3144 GCA_036258615.1 Thermomonospora sp.
CGCGGGTCCGTCCGGCCCGCCGCAGGCGCCGCCCGCCCAGTACGGGCCGCCGCCCGAACCGCCGCCGGCCTCCGGCGACGGCGACCCCTTCACCCGCGCCGAGCACGACACCCGCGCCACCGTGGCCGCCCCCTGGTGGGCGACCGCGGCGCCGGTCCAGCGGCAGCAGGCGCTGATCGCCCGGCTGGTGTCGCTGCCGGACCGCTCCTGGTGGATGTACGGCGCGTGGGCCCGCTGGTACCGCTGGCACCCCGCCGACGGCCGCTGGTTCCCCTGCGCTCCCCCGCAGGGCGCGCTGGTCCGCCGCTCGGCGCGGCCCGCGCAGCCGGGCCTGAACCCGCCGGCGGTGCCCGCCGAGATCCTGCCGACCGGGCCGGACTTCGCCTACGACTACGGGCCGCCGCTGGCGGTCGCGGGCAAGGCCCCCTCGGGGGCGCTGACCTACCGGCTCCGCTCGGTGATCCAGGAGGCGGCGCTGGCCCCGCCGATGGACTACCCGCTGGGCTGGAGCTACTTCCTGCACGGCACGCCCAGCACCGTCGCGGCCACCTGGAGCGCCATGCTGTGGTGCGCGTCGGTGCCGGTGTTCGACCCCGACCTCGACTCCGGGGGCTCCACCGGGCTGCTGAACCTGTGGGAGCCGTACCTGGCCCAGCCGTTCGACGACCACGGGCGGCTGCGCTGGCTGGTGCCGCCGCTGCTGCGCACGATCATCGGCCTGTACGCCGAGCGGATGCGGGCCGGCCGCGCCGACGCCGCCGGGCAGATCGTCCGCTGCATGGTGATGACCGCGCAGGCGCTCCGCGACGACCCCCGCTTCCAGGTGCGGGCCTCGGCGCTGCTGTCCATCATCGAGCCGCTCCAGGCCAACCCGGCGCTGGACCACCGGGCGCTGCCGTACGGGGACGAGGCCATGGAACGGGAGTGGATGAGCCGCTGCGCCCCGTCGCTGCGCGCCACCCTGTTCGCCGACACCTCACCGGGCGAACGGTTCCAGATGGCGTTCTACGACCTCGCCGAGGCGGTGCGGCCGATGTGCGGCGATCCCGAGAGCACCGCGTTCACCGAGCCCCGGCACGTGGCGGTGGCGCTGCTGGCGGCCGACATGGCGGGCTACCGCCCGGACCTGGCCGCGCCCGTCGGCAACTGGCTGGACCCGGAGCTGCGGGGGCTGCTCAGCGACGTCCTGCAGCAGTCGGGCCACGGCCTGCGCCGCTTCTGGCCGTCCCGGGGCAGGCTCCCGGAGGACTTCCGGCCCGCCGACACCGACACCGCCCTGCGGGTCCTCAGCGCCGCCGCGTCGGTCGACTTCGCCTGGTGCCGCCTGGCGCACGGCATCCCCGTCCCCCCGGACGGCTTCACCGTCCCCGACGCGTTCGCCACGGCGCTGGACACGCTGTCCTCCCGGCCCGCCACCGGGGAGTCCACCGGCGTCTGAGGCCGGAAAGAGCGAACCGGCCCGGAGTGCTCCGGGCCGGTCCGGGATGTCAGGGCCGCGCGGCGGGAGTGCGGCCGGTGGCGACCAGGGGTCGGGGACGGGTCACTGACCGCCCTTCTGGACGTAGGAGCGCACGAAGTCCTCGGCGTTCTCCTCCAGGACCTCGTCGATCTCGTCGAGGATCGCGTCGACGTCGTCGGTCAGCTTCTCGTGGCGCTCGGCGACGTCCTCGCCGGTCGCGGCCTGGGTCTCCGCGACCTCCTCCTCGCGGCGGGTCGTCTGCTTCTGACCGCCGGTGTCCTTAGTGGCCATCGGTTACCTCCACTCACTGCCGGTGCCACCAACCCTATCTCCGATCACCGACGACGAGCGGACCTCGGCCGTCCGGTTCGCCTTGTGGCGTCGGGGGGCTGCCCTGTCTGGGTTATCGCCCGGCGGGCCCCCGGTGAAACGGTCATACCGGTGCGGACGCCCCAGCCGTACGCGCCCGTCCCGCCGGTCACAGCGGCCTCAGCCCTGCCCGGTGAGGACGGCGACCAGGTCGGCGGCCGTGCGGCAGCGGTCCAGCAGGGCGCCCACGTGCTGCCGGGTGCCGCGCAGCGGCTCCAGGGTGGGGACGCGCTGCAGGGACTCGCGGCCGGGCACGTCGAAGATCACCGAGTCCCAGGAGGCGGCGGCGACCGCGTCGGCGTACTGGCGCAGGCACCGGCCGCGGAAGTAGGCCCGGGTGTCCTCCGGCGGGTCCTCGATGGCCGCCTCGACCTCCTCCTCGGTGGCGATGCGCTCCATGCGCCCGCGGGCCACCAGGCGGTTGTACAGGCCCTTGTCGGGACGGATGTCGGTGTACTGCAGGTCCACCAGCTGCAGGCGCGGGTGGGACCAGTCCAGGCCGTCGCGGCTGCGGTAGCCCTCCAGCAGCTCCAGCTTGGCCACCCAGTCCAGCTCCCGGGACAGCTGCATCGGATCCTCGCCGAGCCGGTGCAGGACCGACTCCCAGCGGTCCAGGACGTCGCGGGTGTGCTCGTCGACGTCGGCCCCGAAGCGGTCCTCGACGTACTTGCGGGACTGCTCCAGGTACTCCATCTGCAGCTGCACGGCGGTCATCTTCCGGCCGTCCCGCAGGGTGACCAGGTGCTTGCAGGACGGGTCGTGGGAGACCGCGCGCAGCGCCGCCACCGGCATGTCCACCGACAGGTCCACGGTGAGGAACCCGTCCTCGATCATCGCCAGCACCAGCGAGGTGGTGCCGAGCTTGAGGTAGGTGGAGACCTCGCTCATGTTGGCGTCGCCGATGATGACGTGCAGCCGCCGGTACTTCTCGGGGTCGGCGTGCGGCTCGTCGCGGGTGTTGATGATGGGCCGCTTGAGCGTGGTCTCCAGGCCCACCTCGACCTCGAAGAAGTCGGCGCGCTGGCTGATCTGGAAGCCGTCGCCGCGGCCGTCCACCCCGATGCCGACCCGCCCCGCCCCGCACACCACCTGGCGGGAGACGAAGAACGGGGTCAGGTGCCGCACGATGTCGGAGAACGGGGTCTCCCGGCGCATCAGGTAGTTCTCGTGGCAGCCGTAGGAGGCGCCCTTGTTGTCGGTGTTGTTCTTGTAGAGCTGGATGGGCTGGGTGCCGGGGACGGTGGCGGCGCGGCGGGCCGCGTCGGCCATGACGCGCTCCCCCGCCTTGTCCCAGATCACCGTGTCCCGCGGGTTGG
>DATADI010000354.1:0-7513 GCA_036258615.1 Thermomonospora sp.
GCCGCCCGCCTCACCGTGGGCGGCGGTTCGGGCTCGGGAGGTGAGGGGTCGGCGGGGCGGCCGAAGCTGTGCGGAGGGCGGGCGGGCGGCGGAGGGTCAGCGGCGGACAACGACCCGATCCCATCCGGTCGACGAGGTGAGGTGGTCGCCGACGCCGACCCAGCGCGCGCTGAACGACGACGTGACGGTGGGGTGGTAGTGGAAGGTGTAGACGCCGCGGGGGCCGGTCCGGGCGGTGCCGAGGAGGCGCGACTTGGTGGTGCCGTCGGGCCTGACGAAAATGCGGACGAGACGGCCGGACATGGGCGTGGTGCTGCCGTTCGCGTTCACCTGGAGCAGGGTGCCGGTGATGGTGAGGCGCTTGCCGCGCTGGATCGGCTCGGGGCGGGCGTCCAGGGTGAGGCGGGTGCGGTGCTTGCCGTCCACGAACGCGATGCCGCTGGAGGAGCCGAGGTCGGTCCCGGCGGCGGGGAACCGGGTGGTCCAGTAACCGTCGGCGGTGACGACGGGCCTGAACGCGAAGTTCCCGGCGTTGTCGGTGAGGGCGGAGCCGCGGGGGCTCCAGGTCTTGCCGTCGCGGGACGACAGCAGGTGCACCCTGCCGCGTGCGATGGGCGCCGGGCCGGTGACGGCGAGCCTGACGGCCCGGCCCTTGACGGTGATGCGGGTGCCCAGGACGGGGACCCGGGGGGTGACGGAGTAGCCGTCGATGCGGGTGCGGTGCTTCAGGCCGATCCAGTCGGTCTGGCTCGCCGAGGCGAGGTGGTCGTCACCGGCCACGGGCTGGAACGAGGCCCGCCACCGCCCACTGCGCGGCGCCTTTACGGTGCGGGTGAAGGTGCCGTCGTCATTGGTGGTGGCGGTGCCCAGGTAGGCGAGCTCGGAGCCGTTGTCGGCGGTGACGGCCAGCCGTACCGAACGGTCGCCCACACCGGCGCGGCCGGCCTTGCGCTCCAGCCTGCCCAGGACGACGACGCTGTCGCCGACGACGCCCGGGGTCGGATGGAGGTCGAGGAGAATCTGGGTGGCGATGGGGGCCGCGGCCACGGCCGGGGGAACGCCGAGGGCCGTCAGGGTCAGGGTCGCGCCTGCCGCCACCGCGGTCAGCCTCCGCACGGGTTGCCTCCAGGACGTCGCGGACGGTGCGGTGTGCCCTGAGCGGCGGGGGCGTGGGGGCGCACCTGGCACCAGATCATCCCCAATGCTCCCCCGCCGCTCAAGGCGATCGGCCGTCTCGGACGTCCGGAATGTGTCAGGAGGTGACGTAGAGCTTCTGGTCGAAGACGCCCGAGCCGGGCACGGTCTCGCCCCGGGCGATGCCCCTGCCGCTGCCCGTTCCGGTGTTCGGGCAGATCAGGGCGCTGCCGGGAAGCTTGTAGGCGGTGGCGTCCACCATCGTGCCCTGCGCGTCGTCCAGGCCGGGCAGCGGCCGGTTGGGGTTGTCGCGGTTGAAGATGTCGAAGGCCAGGCCGCCGCCGTCCCGGCCGCGCAGCCCGTAGTAGCAGGTGCGCTTGACGCCCAGGAACACGCCCTCCAGCTTGATCGTGATGCCCTCGGCGAAGTCGAGGGTGCCGTCGCGTCCGCCCGGGACGGGCGCGTACGTCACCTGGCCCTGGATCTCGGGCAGCTCGCCGAAGGTGATGCCACCCGCGCTGATGCCGCCGGACGTGGTGCACTCCCCGACCGACGCGCCGGTCAGCTCGCCCGCGCCGGTCGAGGTGACCGTGCCGGTGAGCTGGGCGTCGTCGCAGACGGCGGTGACCTGCTGGCCCAGGATGACGGTGGAGAAGTTCAGCGGGCCGACGGTGGTGATCCGCCAGTTGCCCGAGTAGGGGGCGCCGGTGGCGGTGTCCTTGCGGACGGTCGTGGTGGCGGCGGACGCCGGGAGGGCGGTCAGCGCGGTCAGCGCGCAGGCGGCGGCGACCGGAACGGCGAACTTGGCGGGACGGGGCACGATTCCTCCTGGGACGAGGGCGGTGAACACCTCGTGCGCGGGACGGGAGCGACCGCGCACGGACCCCCGAGCGGCGCCGCCGGGGACGGGCGCCGCTGCTTTTCCCGTTTCTACCGCAGCCATTGTGGAACGCAAGGCCCGGAGATCCGTTCCCACCAACTCTGTCGGCCGCTGACAAAGGAATTCTGACAGGATCTGCGGCGGCCGTGTTGCCTTTCCCGCCGGATCTGTTATCGCCGGGGAGGAGGGAACGTCATCCATTCGTTGGCGTTGACGAGGTGCTCCATCCCGGCCACGACCCGGTCGAGCTCGGCGGGCCGCAGATGGTCGCCGAACAGCACCACGAGGGTCTCGCGGAACACCGGGTCGGACCGCTGGAACGCCTCCTCGCCCGACGGCGTCAGCTCCGCCCAGGTCGCGCGGCGGTCCTCCGGGGTCAGGACGCGGACGACCCAGCCGGGCCCCTCCTCGATCTTGGCGACCAGCCGGGTGACGCCGCTCTTGGACAGCAGCAGCCGGGCCGTCAGGTCCCCCATGCGCAGCCGCCCGCCCGCCCCGTGCAGCACGGCGAGCAGCTCGTGCTCGGCCAGGGACATCCCCGCCCGGGAGCGCAGCGCCTCCTCCAGCCGGCTCTGGAACAGCGCGTTCAGCCGGTAGAGGGTCAGCCACGCCCGGCGCAGCCGCGCGTGGTCGGGGGTGTCCGAGGTCATGCCGCCACCCTAGCACCGTCAACTGTTGACAGCTGAACAATCGTCCTCGTATGTTGTGGGCAGAACAGTTCATCAATCAACCGTTGAGGAGTGTTCGCCATGAGCCCGCGGATCGCCGTCATCTACTACTCGGCCACCGGCAACGTGCACCTGCTCGCCGAGGCGCTGGCCGAGGGCGCCGCCGCGGCGGGCGCGGACGTGCGCCTGCGCCGCGTGGCCGAACTGGCCCCCGACACCGCCATCGACGCCAACCCGGCCTGGCGGGCGCACCTGGAGGAGACCGCGCACGTGGAACGCGCCACGCTGGACGACCTCGTGTGGGCCGACGGCTACGCCTTCGGGACGCCGACGCGCTACGGCAACGTCAGCGCCCAGCTCAAGCAGTTCCTCGACACCACCGGCGGGCTGTGGCAGGAGGGCCGCCTCGCCAACAAGCCGGCCACCGGCTTCACCAGCACCTACGAGCGGCACGGCGGCCAGGAGAGCACCCTGCTGTCGCTGTACAACGTCATGCACCACTGGGGCGCGATCATCGTTCCCACCGGCATGGTCGACTACCCCCTGCTGCACGCCGCCGGGGGCAACCCGTACGGCGTCAGCAGCATCTCCGGCGACGGCGCGCCCACCGAGGAGGTGCTGGCCGCCGCCCGCTTCCAGGGCGGGCGGCTGGCCGAGGTCGCCGCCGCGCTGACCGGGCTGCGGGCCGCCGCCTGAACCGCTCCCGGCCGGGAGAATTCACCGTCACGACCGAAATTTCGGAATGGCCCGGCGGCGAATTCATGCGGCCTTGTCATTCAACTGCGGGACATGGTCGGCGCACGGCATGGTGGGGACCCCGTCCGCTTCGAGGAAAGGACTCCAGTGCTGAAGAGGATCGCCATCACCGGCCTGCTCGCCGTCACCGTCCCGTGCGCCGTCGCGGCCCCGGCGGCGGCGGACGTCACCACCCACGACGACGGCCGGGTGCTGTCCGACACGCTGATCATCGCCCCGGTCTCCGCGCCGATGGTGGTCTGCGGCAACAACACCGCGGCCACCCAGCCCTCCCAGGCCCGCTGCCACGGGGACTCCGAGGTCGAGATCGCCGACTAGGGCGCGGTGGCCCGGTCGGCCACCGAGGCCAGGTAGGCGTCGGCCGCGGCCGGGTCCAGGATCCAGCTCGCCAGGTCGGCCGGGTCCGCCGAGCCGTACGCGAACCGGTGGGCCACCGCGGGGTTGCGCGCCGCGGTGGCCAGCACCCGCACGACGTGCTCGGGCGGCGGCGCCAGCATCAGGTTGGTGATCCGGGTGGGGTGCTGCGCGTACTCCCAGTAGGCGTCGAACGTGGCCTGCATCCACGCCCTGTCGAACGGCCGGTCGCCGTGCTCGGTGATGGCCCGCTGGTAGATCGCGGCGCAGTGCGTGGCGTTGTTGGCGCCCTGCCCGGTCACCGGGTCGTTGGCCACCACGACGTCCGCCATCCCCAGGACGAGGGTCCCCGGGGACGGCTCCCCGACCGGATGCCGCACCACCGGTGCGTACCCGCCGTACAGGGTGCAGCGCCCGTCGGTCGGCTCGGCCTCGGTGAACAGCTCGTACTCCCAGGGCATGTACTCCCGCATCAGCTCCAGGCTCCGCCGCAGGTGCGCGGCGGGGTCGGGCCGGTCGTCCCAGATGTCGAACGGCCCGCCCGGGACGGCCTCCCACAGCACGATGTCGCACGGGCCGCTGAGCGTGTACGCGGGCATGTAGATCAGCTCGCCGACACCGGGCACGAGGGTCAGCCGCACGTGCGGCTCCGGGTAGTCGGGGCGGGGTTTCATGCCGTGCAGGTAGACGCACGACAGCATGCGCTGCGGCCGGTCGTACGGGGACCGGGACGCGTCCCGGTCGAACAGCTCGACCAGCTCCCCCTTGCCCGCCGCGATGATGGTGAGGTCGTACAGCGCGGCCAGGCCCTCCAGGTCGGAGGTCATGACGGTGTGGTAGATCGCGTTGCCGCCGCGCGACTCGAACAGCTCCAGCCAGCCCGCCATCTTCACGCGCTGGTCCACGGACTGGGCGTACTCGTCCCACCGGCCGATGAACGTGAACGCCTGCTCACCGGGCGGGTCGGCCAGGGTGGAGCGCTGCCCCACGATCCAGGGGGCCTGCTCCTGCCACAGGTTCAGGCCGCGCTCCCGTTCCAGCTTGAGCGCGGGGGCGAACTGCACCTGCGTGGACATGATGCGGCCCGCCCGGATCTCCTCCGGGGTCCGCGCCGACATCAGCGTGACCTCGTAGCCCTCGGCCTGCAGGCTCAGCGCGAGCTGGAGACCCGACTGTCCCGCGCCGACGATCAGGATCTTGCGCATCGGTGCCCTTCGGTGTGTCAGCGGACGGCGGCGGCCCGGTCACCGGCGGCGGTGACCCGGAGGGTGTGCGTCAGCGTGGCCGTCAGCGCCGCGACCACCGACCCGCGGTCCCGCGCGTCGCAGGTCAGCAGCGGGATCGCGGCGGGCAGCCGGAGCGCGTCGCGGACGTCCTCCAGCGCGTGCGTCTGCACGCCGTCGAACAGGTTGACCGCCACGGTGAACGGCACGTCGGAGTCGTTCTCGAAGTAGTTGACGGCCGGGAACGACACGTCCAGGCGGCGGGTGTCCACCAGCACCAGCGCGCCGCTGGCGCCCCGGCACAGGTCGTCCCACATCGGCCAGAAGCGCGGCTGCCCCGGGGTGCCGAACAGGTACAGCACCAGCGACCCGCCGGACAGCGTGATCCGCCCGAAGTCCATCGCCACGGTGGTGGTGGCCTTGGTGTCGGCGTCGCCCAGCGGGTCCAGCGTGCGGCTCGCCTGGGTCATCCACGCCTCGGTGTTCACCGGGGGGATCTCCGAGACCGCGCCGACCAGGGTCGTCTTGCCGACGCCGAAGCCGCCGGCGATGACGATCTTGGCCGAGGCGCGCGGGACGCCGCCCGCCTCAGGCGAGTTCGCGAAGGCCATGGATGACTTCCTTCAGCAGGCGTGGGTCGTAGGGGGACTCGTAGGTCTCCGGATGGATCAGCACCCGGCCGCCCGCCGCCAGGTCGCCCAGCAGCACCCGGGTGACCCCCAGCGACACCCCGCAGTGCGCCGACAGCTCGGCGACCGACTCGGCGCCCCGGTGTGCGCGCTCGTACAGCCGGCGGGCCTCGGGCAACAGCCGCGCGGCGAACGCCGCGTCGTAGTCGGGCACCGACACCAGCGTGTGGACGTACAGCTGACGGCGGGTCCGGGTGCGCCCGCCGGTCAGGACGTAGGGGCGCAGCCAGGGGTTGGCGCTCACGCTCGACTCCTCGTTCCGGGCGTCCGGGCGGTCATGTCACGCTCTGGCCGACCGACAGGCGGCGCAGGTCGTCGCGCACCTGGGGGGTCAGCACGTGCCCGACCCCGTCCACGAGCTGGGCCATCCGGTAGGCGACGGCGCCGAGGTTGGCGCCCTCCCCGACCAGCACCGCGAGCCCGGCCAGGCCGCCGATCCGCATGAACAGGAAGTGCCCCGCCGGGAACTTCAGCATGATCTGCTCGCAGCCGCCCTGCCCGACCTTGGCCGCGATGTTGTGGCCCAGGCTGAGCAGGCCGCTGCTCATCGCGGCCAGCGGGTCGGCCGTGTCGGCGGGCAGGTCGCCGGACACCACCAGCGGCAGCCCGTCGGAGGAGACGATCAGCGCGTGCCGCACCCCCGGCGTCGAGGCCGCGAAGTCGTTGAGCAGCCAGCCGAAGTCGGCCGGGTCGCGCGGGCGCACCGGGACGTCGCCGGTCATGGCACCTGCCCTTCCGTGTCGTCGGCGGCGTCCCGCCGTGCCTCGGCCTGACCCGTCGTGAACGCGCTGAGGTCGTCGGCGAACGACCGCCGCGCGGCCGACGCCTCCTCGGCGGACGGCCCGGCGGCCGTCTCCGCGGCCTCGGCGGCGCGTCCCGGGCCGGTGTCGTCACCGCGCAGGCTGGCCTTCTCCCTGCGCGGCAGCCTGGTGGGGGGCTCGGCGAGGACCGTCACCGGGGCGGGCGCGGGCCGCGCCATCGCCAGGTGCGCCGCGCTCGTACCGTCGTCCGCCGCCGGTACGAGCGCCCCGGCGGGCTCGGAGGAGGGGATCTCGCACAGCAGGTCCGCCGGGATCGTCACCATCGCGGTGGTGCCCCCGGACGCTCCGCCGGGCCCGGCCGACCGGCCCGCCAGCCGTACCCCGATCCCGTGCCTGCGGGCCAGCCGGTGCGCCACCGGCAGCCCGGTGTGCCGCCCCGCGCTCTCGTCGATCTCCGGTACGGGCCCGGCCAGCCGCTCGTTGATCGCCGCCAGCCGTTCCGGCTCGATGCCGATCCCGGCGTCCTCGATCCGCAGCATCACCCCGCCGTCCTGGAGCAGGTGCCCGCTGACCGTCACCCGGGACGGCGAGTACCGCGTGGCGTTGTCCAGCAACGCCGCCAGCAGCGACGCCACGTCGTCGGCCGCGTACGCCACCACGGCCAGCTCGGCGACCGTGCCGATGACCACCTGCGTGTACCGCTCGATCGACGACTCGGCCACCCGGATCACGTCCACCAGCGAGGACGTGTACCCCGCCAGCTCCTCGCCGTCCCGGCCCGCCAGGATCCGCAGCTCCCGCGCGGTCCGCCGGATCCGCGTCACCGCGTGGTCCACCCGGTACAGCCGCTCCAGCCGGTCCGGATCGTCCTCGTCGGCCTCCAGCCGGTCCAGCGCGGGCCGCAGATCCTCCGCGAGCAGCAGCATCCGCAACGCGAACTGCTCGCACACCACCGGCCAGACCTCGCCCGCGCCCGGAGCCGCCTCCGCGCTCCGCGCCACCGCGGGCAAGGCCGCCTGACGCCCCGCATGACCCGCCGGCCCGGGAC